>NZ_JBQKIK010000026.1:0-49222 GCF_052117805.1 Bilifractor sp. LCP21S3_F8
CTAATCCGCCCGCCGGCCATACCGGGCTCTGCTCCGTGACAACTGGGCTGATCTGCCGTTAATGGTGGGCTAATTAGCCGTGAAGAGCGGACTAATCACGCGAAATATACAAGAACCTTCACAGACATCTTTCCCTGCTCCAGCAGTTCACCGATGAGGATCGGAATCAGATATTCTGCTTTCTGCGGATTACCCGGTACTTCTTTCTCGAAGAACTCCTTGAAGCCCTCCTCCAGCACATCCAGAAAATCAGGAGTCAAGCCCCACATATTCATGGATACCAGAGAATTCACATCAACAACCACACCGTCTGCCTCTGCTCCATCTGCAGTCTTTACGATGTTCTTGGTTTCCACAACATCAGTCAAGTTTCCATTCTCATCCATCTTGCAGATACCACGAGTCACACCACCGTTATCAGACAGCGTGTTCTTCAGAACGAAACCAGCCATGCAGGACTTGCCGCCATTCACCAGATACTCATGGACGGCCTTGAAGCCTTCCTTGCCATAGTAATCGTCTGCGTTAATGACGATGAATGGAGTTTTAATTACGGCCTTCGCTGCAAGCACAGCCTGACCGGTTCCCCACGGCTTTGTACGGCCTTCCGGAAGTTCTCCCGGAATATCGTTGATATCCTGGAAAGCGTAATCTACTGTTACGTTATGAGAAGAGCAAATGGTGGCAATTCGATCCCCAATAATCTCTTTAAACTCTTTCTCGATATCTTTGCGGATGATAAACACTACATAGTTAAAACCTGCCGCAATCGCATCATGGATTGAGTAGTCCATAATGATATGTCTAGCATCATCCACTGGCTCCAACTGCTTAATTCCCGTTCCGAAGCGGCTACCGATACCGGCTGCCATAATAAGTAATGTTGTTTTCATTTTCTCTCCTATGCTCGTGTGTTGATTTATAATTAAAACTGCCCCACCCCTGGAGATGGAAAGTACCTAGCCATTGCAACAGCATGGAACCGTTCTACTTTTATTCTACCGTGCTGCCATAACCTACCCCATTCATCTATTGCCAGGATAGTCGCTACAGCGTTACTTATTCAGAATGCGGAGAAGGTACGGGTAATGAGAAGTTGAGGAGGTGGGAACATCACCTCTGTTTGAACTTATGCCACTCATGTCTTGCTACATACACGAATAAGATCCCGATCAGATATCCCATCACATCAAACGGAATGTCTGTAATGTCGAATTCGCGTCCCGGGACAACGATCTTACTAAGCTGGTCACATATCGACACAACCGCGCAGAATACTACAGCCAAAAGATATGGATGTTTCTTGCCCCACACAAGGAAGAAAAAACTTGACGCCACTCCCATCAACAGGTATTCAACTGAATGGGCAAACTTCCGGACGAGAATGTAGAAGGCATACCAATCTGCCGTGGTGTGATTCAATTTGTTATTCACCTTCGAAATTACATTGACAAAATGCATAGCAAGCGCAGCTGACGCTGAGCCTGGTTGTAGCGTAAACGCAATGATGAGAAGGATGGATATGATTACAAATAGGATGGAAATGTACTTTTTAAACAATAAATCAAATTCACCTCTATCATTAGTTATTGTGGAAGAGAGCTGGTCCATAACTAACTCGGGATTGGTTAGTAAATACCTACGGTATCAGTATTCCGAAAAGAATGAAACGGAATAGTGGTAATGTGGTAGTGAAATCACGGTACTGCTTATGTGGATTAGCGGTCTTTTGAGTGCGGAGTATTCAAGTTGTCTCGTTAGCGGTGCATAGCGCTCTTAACAGGAAATCGGACCTATCAGCAATATTACTTGCGCTTATCATCCTGTTTACAGAGATGTCCTGTAAAAGTCTTAAGAGTGAGCTTGGTCTTGAAATATTTACTTCCTGTTATTACCTCATCTATTCTGATATACAATGGAGAGTCGATAGGAGCCTTTTCTAATTTATATAAAGCGTGATCCAACTTGTCTTTAAGTAAGTAATACGAGAAAGATTCCCCCTGATCGAGTCTTACCGGAAACTTCGGTGTAAAAGCTTGTAATAGAGAATCTAAATTGATAGCTCCAATAAAAATATCCCCATTCTTTTTGGGGTTTCCAAAGTGAAGATATAAATTCGTTATCGATATCGGTTTAACTCCGACATTCTTTACTGTGACAATATATGCATCAATTCTATCTACACCTGGCATCTGACTTAACATAAAACCAGTCGACGCCTCTACCTTTATCTTTACTTTCTGTGGAAGTAAAAATGCAAGCATGGAAATCACCAAGGCTATTGCTCCAAAAATAGATCCCGCCCAGCTTCCAATTGCTCCGATAATTGACCAGCGCAGCGATTCAACTTCAAAATTTGTTGTGGAGTTGACGTTCTTCAGAATTACGGACGTTTTGTAAATCAGACCACATATTGCCGACGCTGCTAAAATAAAACCTACAATCAATAAAAGCCTTTTATTTTTCAAATATGATCACCTAATACTTTTCTGATGAAGTGCAGCGATGATGCTATAACCTTATACATATCATAATTAACGGTGCCTGACGCCGATATTCTCCGCTTCTATGATAAACTCGTCCCCTATCGATGTGATTTCAAGAAAGTTTGTTTCTTCATCTATATTTCTTCCGGACTTTTCTCGTTTATAAACAGTGAATCTTTCATGCGTATTGTATTTTGAAAAGCCGATACGGATAAAACACCCTATGAGAAAAACAATAAACGTTACTGCTGTGATAATTGATGAAATATAAGAGATAGTTTGCATCATATAGATTTAGCCTATATCATTTTTATATTGCTAGGCTTTAACACCATCATCATTGTCAGCATTACTTTTCCTGTATAGTTCTTCTCTGTAGCTTGAAGCATTTGGGCCTTCTAATCAAAAAATTAAGTTTTCCATTTAGTAGTAGTATTATTGGCATTTCTATTCCCAGCATAATTGCTAAGCAGGCAATTCCATACAGCCACGATTTTTCGTTATTTAAGTATCTCCCTACCAGCAATTGGCTAAGAACAGTTATTTTTAATGAGCTATGTGTTACAAGAAGAATTAACGAATTCCTTCCAAGATAAATCAATCCCGGGACACTATGGTTCTTAAACAAGAGGCATAATCCAATTGCACCGCAAAATGATGCAGCCAAACACAGCAGTGAGTTTCCCCCATAATCAATTATTGAAAAATTACTTTCTCCATTGAGTTCTGCAAATAGTAATGATATCAGCAAAAAAGTAAAGCCAACAAATATAGGCTGAATCTTTTGACTTCCTTTTTTTAAGATCCTATAGAAGTCAAACCCAGCAAATAAAAACACACTACATACAAGAGCTCTTATAAGCGAAACAAGTAACAGTGATATTGCTGTGGACATCTTGTACATTTGAGAAACATTGCTATAAGAAATGCCAGCAATAATGAATCCGATTTCAAACGATGCTCTAACTTTTAATGGAAAATCTTTAAGCTTTAGATATACCCATACGGCTATAATGTATGATCCTAAGTACCATAAAGCATGTATTCCATATAAGATAACTGTCTTATATGCGTCCAGTAGTACCATCTTACAGCTATAATAAAAACTATCTGAATCTATATAAGTCAATAAAGCATCAGTGAAAGTCGCACATATACTAAATATTAAATATGGCCATAGAATTTTATTGACCGTATATCTAAAAGAACTAATTTTTTTGTTTCTATAGGCAAAAAGCAATCCGGATAAAACGAGAAACACAGGAACATGAAACGTACATACCCAATTAAATAAGGGATTCACATCCTTAATAACATGCCCCCACATGACCAAAAGTATTGCTAAGCCTTTAACAGAATCAATCCATTCTATTCTGTCTGTCTGTCTGTCTGTCTGTCTGTCTGTCTGTCTGTCTGTCTGTCTGTCTGTCTGTCTGTCTGTCAAGATTGTTTCCTGCGCCTTATCCAATGTCAACCCTTTCCCTATTCCTGAATGCAGCGTCACCTGTGTTGCGAGGTGCCGATATCATTAATTTCTAATTGTTGACTTCTGAGTGTGAACTTAAATATCCTATTTATTCTCCGTCCAGAAGCTCTTCAGTTCTTTCAATAAACTGGCCACGATCAAAATCATGACAATTCCTATAGGAAAAGCTGCTATAATACTTACACTTTGAATATTTGACATGGAACTGTCACTGAACAGCAGCGCAATCGGAAGTATGATTAATAGAATGCACCACATAAATTCAATCTTCTTTGATGGCTGCTGTCCATCCTCTAGGTGTTTATAGCTGTAGCAGGAACCGATCAGAGCAATGGAGTCAAAGCTTGTCGCATAGAACGCGATCATCGTGCAGATCAGCCAAATCAATACCACCGGCACGAGCGGCATCGTCTTTATCATGGTAATGATCAGATCATAGGTATTCGCACCCGCCTGATATTGTGCGATAAAATCAGCAGCACCGGCCATCTGCTTCCCCATGGAGTAATTACCCAGGATGATGAAGCTTACACATGTGCTTCCGACACCGAATACATAACCGCCTAATATTGTCTGCCGAATCGTACGTCCTTTTGAAATTTGCCCAATGAAGAATGGCGCCGCGATGCTCCATACCATCCAGTATGCCCAATAGTAGATCGTCCAGTTCTGTGGGAAGCTAGATGTACGGAGAGGATCTGTGAAGGTTGCCAAGTCCACAAAATGATTGATCATTCGACCGAAAGACTCGAGTCCCGTTTCAAGAATATATTTACTCTCTCCTCCAAATACCAATACATAAATCAGGAATCCGAAGAACAAATACATACAAGCATTTGCGAGATGGCTGATTCCTTTGATTCCGTGCAGAAGACTGTAAGTATAAATCACGCACGTGATGATCAGAATGACAATTGTCACTATTGTTCGATTTACTGTAATCCCGAAAAGTGACTCGATTGCCGCAGCCATAAGAGGCGTAGCTACAGAAAACGTTGTTGCTGTTCCCGCCAGGAGGGCAAATACTGCAAGCAAATCGATGATTCTCCCTGCCCATCCGTCTGTATGTTCTCCAAGAATTGGTCGGCACGCTTCCGAAAACTTCTGACGATTTCTTTTCCGTACATGAAGCATAAAGCCAAAAGCTACAGCTAGGACTAAATAAAAAGCCCAAGGAATAAAACTCCAATGAAAAAGAGGAAAGACACCTGCCCATTCCTGCACCGATCCCAGTTCACTGATATGTGGATCAGAAGCATACATAACCCACTCTGCAAAGGAATAAAACAGAATATCAGCGGCCAGCCCGCACGTAAACATCATTGATCCCCAGACCCAGAAGGAGTACTTTGGCTTCTCTTCCTGTCCGCCCAACACGATCGTCCCGTACTTTGATCCTGCAAGGTAAATGGATACGAAGAGAATCCCCAGCCCGATGATCAGATAATAAACACCAAAGGTATCACCAAAAACATATCGGATTTGCCCAACTATCTGATTTGACTGTTCCGGAAATGCAAAAAACAATGATGCCAGGGACAGAATCAGAATCAACGGAACCAGTGTAATAACCCAATCGATCTGTCCTGAGGCTTTTTCTTTTTTCCTTTTCATGATCTTATCCTTTCTTGCTTTGTTCGTATTCTCTATATATTGTCATTTCGTGGACATCAAGAGTAAAAACCTCTATCTCATTAAAATTAAGAGACTGGAAACTTATCTCTCAATCCTCCATCATACAGATACGAATAATGATGCCCGCTTACATCAAAGGTAAAACCAATTGCTTCTGTTGATTTGGCATCCTTCAAACAATTGATATGAACAATATCCGCTTCTGTCACTCCAAGTTTCGATGCAAGTGCCCTCAAGATGCGTGAGTGCGTGCTGTTCATATAGCTTTCGTCAAATGTCCGAAGCTCATCTAGTGTGTCAAATTCAAAGATGTAGTTAGCCGGATACTTTCTGATTTTCATACGTAGATGATCGAGATGCTCAATATAGATGTCTTCCCAAAGCTTTTCAGACGTTTCTGGTTCATCATATACCTCATCCAGAATTGCCCGAAAGGCAGAGGAAAACCTCTCATCCCAAAAGGTATGCCCTAACATATACCAGGCATTATCACCACCGATCGTGACTTTTCGTATCCACCCGTCAGAATCCGTTTCCATACACCATTCGTTTGTCGGTCCATCGCTATAAACAGCTGCATAATATGCGCTGTCTACTTCTCTTTCAAATGGATTCTGACTAAAATAATTGTCTGCCGAACAAATATAGGTATTGGAAAGGATATTCTCAACCACCTTAATGCTGGCATTATTATTCCGAGTGTTATAGTCCGAATTGTTGACTAATTGAATTCCAAACTTACCTTTCAGGTACTGGAACTCCTTAGCCTTATACCCTGTTACAACAGTAATATCATTGATACCGCTTTCTTTCAGCTGCCTGATTTGACGTTCGATCAAGACCTCTCCCTTCACCGTAATAAGTCCTTTGGGTCTTTCATAGGAAAGTGGAGCAAATCTTGAACTTGTCCCCGCAGCCATAATGACTGCATTGTCAACGTGATACATCCCTTTATCCTCGTTCTCCATTGTGCGTTTACATGCGTTCCACAGCATACCGATAATAATCCTTTGCATATCGATACTGACGAAGGCTGTACTCACCGAATTCAACACCAAGATGTGCTTTGTATTCGCACCAATTGGACCAAAGCAGTCCGCAGATTGCGATATAACAGTATATTTTGGTTCTTACTTCTTCCGAACAGTTATGATCAAAATATATATCAATCAAATGATCGACCTGTTTTCTATCATAGAGACTGTAGATGCAGAACATTGCGATATCTACATGCGGATCCTGCATTCCAGCATACTCCCAGTCAGTGAGCTGCAACTGCTCTGCCCCCGAAGCATCTTGATAAAATAAGAAATTGTCTGGAACCGCATCAATATGTGTCAGGCAGTATTCTTCCCTATGCTGATCAATGTATGCTCTTAGTTTCATAACATTCTTCTTAGTTTGCCCATAATCCTGATACATGGATCCGGAGCCGTTCCACAGAGACTCGTAAAATTCTATATTCTCAAACAGATCAAAGGAATGGTTTACAATTAGCTTCTTATCGTGAAACCTTCGCAGAAGTTCCATGCATTTCTTTAAATCATCATCGTTATGTGGATCACATTCTCTGACGCCGTTTAAAAACTTCGTGATCTTATATCCATTCTCTGGATTGATATACACAGGATCATCGCAGAAATGGAACCCTCCGATCGTCTGATAAACGTCTGCTTCTTCTCTACGATTAATTAACTGATCCGTTCCCTCTCCTGGGATTCGCATAATATACTTCTCACCCTTGCATCGGAACAAAAATGACCTGTTTGTCATTCCTTTTTTTAGGATTGTGATATCTGTAATGTCTTTTGGTTCTGAATGAAAGACTTTCTCAATCGTATGGATCGCTTTCGAATTCAGCTGATTCGACTGATCATCCAGATCGCGAAGCTGCTCGTATGTGTTGATCTCGGCAACATCCGAAGCATGAACCACCTTCGCCGTTATAATCATTCGATCATCCTTATAAAGAGATGTTTCCCAAAAATCGTTGTCATGCCTATTATCCTTGCAAAATGAAGAAATCCTCTCTTTTACCCACTCACAATCAGATCCCGTCAAGTATGAGATACCAACCATAGCATTTCCGGCCTTATTGGTAAGCACAAGTTCATTTTTACGATTCACTCTGACATCAGAATCATCATCGATCAGATCGCTGACCATGTACCAGGAATAAAGCTCATGTCTACTAAATGGATTTTGATCACACCAGACATCGCAGGGAACTATATAGGTATTATGAAGATGATTCAAAGCCCTGTAGAGCGAATGAATGTTGTTCTTTGTGGCATACTCAGAATTAACGATGAGCTCCACATTGTATTTGTCCATGAGATACTCAAACTTTTCTTTCATGAACCCTACGACAATATAGATCTCATGAATACCCATTGCATGAAGCTGACGGATCTGTCTTTCAATCAGCTTTTCCGCATTGACCTCAAGAAATGCTTTCGGTGTTTCATGATTGATTGGTATCATCCTCATGCCAAATCCTGCAGCAAGGATAATGGCATTTTTCGGTTGCCTCTCATCCAGCAGCTTTTCGGTCTTGGCCGTTGCCTTCATCTCGTCGATATATCCATTCTTTTCCAATGAATTCAATGCTTTATTCACCACGCCAAGTGCGTGACCCGTATATGCAGCCAGTTCCCTTTGATTCTCAAAGGATCGTTGTGCAATTGCCAAAAGAACATCCGATTCTTGCTTGTTCATGGTATTCTCCTTGATAAATGTTCATGTTCTTTACTTATAATACTTTTCGTGAACATCGATGTCAAGAAAAACTTGTTGACCTTCTCTCTTGATAGGATATAGCTCCTATCTTCTATAAATTTTATATTCGTGTGTAGGGTGCCGTTCTTCCACCGGTGGGAGCTTCATATAATCTCCATAGTAAGCTCTCAAAAACGAATCATAATCCGATGGAATTTTTACTATTAAATTTTCAAACTGATGCATAAGAAAGCCATTAAACCATTCTTTTTTGCAAAGAACAGTCTTAAAATCCCACACAAGTTCCGCGACATTGTTGCCTTTATCATCATAGTACTGATCCTTAAGGTGCTCCATTTTATCCATGAAGTACTTCTGCCCTCTTATTTTTGAATAAGTGTGCATAATATATTTTATTAAGGATCGATACCATTTATTGTGCTTTGATCTTTCATAATGATCATCCGTAGACCACAAAATCATCTGCTGAAGATACGATCTTTTTTTATCTAATATTTTTAATTGTTGTGTGCTTAATTCACCAACTTGATCAAATGGATATATATCTACAAATATGCCCGAATCATATTCTTGTGTATTATTGTATACTGCTTTGTATCTCATATCATTGAATCTTGCAATATTGTAAGGATATTTAATAGTATTGTTTTTGCAAAGTAGTTTGTATGGTCTAATATTATCTTCGTTTTGAAGGCAGTATTGTTTAAACTTCTCATAGTCAGATCGAAGCATGATTATATCGCAATCATCGTCCCATGGAATAAACCCATTATTTCTTATTGCACCAATCAATGATCCAAAAGCTAAAAAATAATTAATTTTTAATTGATCACAAATATCAATAATCATCGATAAATTTTGCAAAGTAGTTTTGTGTATTTCATCTATCCCTAGTTCCGTGCTATCTTTTATACCTTTTTTTGAAAGCATTATGTTGACTCACCTTTTATAATCGTTCTTAAAATTTTCAATATGTCTTTAAAAATAATTCTATTTGTTGCAGTAATTATTGCTGCAATTATAAATTCTAATATGATCCAATACTTAAATTGGCTACACAAAAATACAACTTGCATAACCAGTAATATTATTATCAATGCAATTTTACCTTGATTTATTTCGAATTTGAATATTCTTCTAGTATCCAAAACTCTTAAAAAAAACATGACTGAATAGCCTATAAAAGTTGCTATTGAAGCACCATAGGCTCCCATCGAAGGAATCATTGCAAAGTTTAAACCAACATTGACGACTGCAGCAACCAAAGTTGTTACTAATAGCATTTTAGGTTTCATTGCACAAATGTAAATAGTCTCATAAAACTGTCCCATTACCTGGATAAATGAAGCAAGTAATAAAATCGAAGCAAATGGCCACGCGTTATAAAAATCATTAGAAAAAAGAAATTTTGCCAATACTTTTATAAAACATAACAATATGCTAGTAGCAACTGCGTATAGTGAAAAATACTTATGAAATACCGAAGAAAAAAATCGCTTTGAATTTTCCGATCCAAAATCTTCAACAGCAGAAATTTGCCATGAGGATGCAAATATGCCACCTACTATAGTTAAGATAGTCGGTATTTTATATGCTACGGAATAAATTCCTGTAAGTGATAAGCCATGGTAATAATTTAAAATGTATTTATCTGACGAATTGTTTATCCACCAGCTTATTTGATTTGGAATTAAAGGCAGGCAATAATTAATATATCGTTTAACTAACTGATTTGATATCCTAGTTGGTTTAATTAAATATCTGTAAAGCCTTTCTGTAATAAATATATAGCTCGTAGGAATCAAGCATGCAATAATTTGTGAATATAAATATCCTCGTACCCCTATTTTAAAAACTGCTAATAATAATATATTCGTTGTTACGCTACTCAGGGTAGATATTACGCCACTAATCGCATAATGAGAAACATGATCTAATCCCTTTATAAATTGCTGCAAAATCCAAAGCAGATTATTAACGAGATAATATACTAAAAATAAGCTGTAATAGTCTTTAAAAGAGGTATAATCTTGTAAGACAGGCGATATCAGTAATAGGATTAGATATCCAATTCCAGATATAGTTAAGGCTAATGTAAAAACCTGCTTTCGATCATTCGACCTATCTAACGTAAAACGAATAATACCTTCTGATGCAGCTAGCGTTAAAAAAGGAGACAATAAGCTAATTGTTGTGGTCATCAGATCAGATATGCCATAATCAGCTGTACTTAAATATGCTGTATATAAAGGTACCATAAAGAATGATAGAAGTTTCGATGCGAAATTACCAACTATCATCCACAACGTATTTTTGCCTAATTTTTTATATTTCTCATTGATAGTATTCATTCACGTATTTTCCGTACTCCAGTACATCAGCAATTCTTTCGCAAGCATGTCCGTCTCCATATGGATTTGCAGCATGTGCCATCTTATCGTATTCATCCTTATTATCAAGCAATCTAGTAAACTCTTTGTATATTGTATCTTCGCTTGTACCGACAAGTTTGAGTGTTCCTGCCGCTATTCCTTCCGGTCGTTCAGTAGTATCACGCATTACGAGTACTGGCTTGCCTAAACTAGGAGCCTCTTCTTGAATACCACCAGAGTCAGTAAGAATAAGATAGCTATTATGCATATAATTATGAAAATCCAGGACATCTAACGGTTCAATAATTCTTATTCTTTTATCTCTGTTATCGCCTTCCCCAAACACTTCATCTGCTACAGATCTCACAACTGGATTCAAATGTATCGGATAGATAGCAACCACATCATCATGCTCGTCAAGAACGCGTTTAATTGCCTTGAACATGTGAAGCATTGGACTACCAAGATTTTCTCTTCGATGTGCAGTAATTATTATAAGTCTTTTCCCTTTAGCCCACTCTATATTTTCATCAGAAAAATCCTTTCTGACAGTGGTCTTCAATGCATCAATTGCTGTGTTGCCTGTTATCCATATTTTCTTAGAATCTTTACCTTCCTTAACAAGGTTATCGTACGATAATTGTGTAGGAGCAAAGTTATACTGGCTGATTATGCTCACTGCTTCGCGGTTAAATTCCTCAGGATATGGAGAATAAATATTATATGTTCTCAGTCCTGCTTCAACATGGCCAACTGGGATCTGAAGATAGAAGCAAGCTAGAGCAGTTGCAAATGTAGTGCTAGTATCCCCATGAACTAAAACTACATCTGGACTAGCCTTAACTAAGACTTCCTGGATAGAATTCAAAATATTTGTTGTGATATCAAAAAGTGTTTGCCCCTGCTTCATTATTGCTAAATTGTAATCAGGAATAACATTAAAAACGTCTAGTACTTGCTGCAGCATTTCTTTATGTTGTCCTGTTACGCATACAATTGTCTGCAATGAAGGCCGTTTCTTTAACTCATTAACAAGGGGGCACATTTTGATCGCTTCCGGGCGTGTACCGAACACTAACATTATTTTTTTCAAATTTCGCTACTCCTTACTCAATGTTAAAAATACAATAATTATAAATTAATTTTAAATTAATATTCTTCTGCTTAGTCTTTGTATCTAGTCTTCCTTCTTTTTTATGCAATATCAATTATACAATTTTATTTGAACGCTGATATAGTTTGTACGATTCTCCTACATATTGAGTTATTTTCTAAGCTAACTAATTACCTATGCAAATATATGCAATATATTAGAATGCTCCTTCAAATTAGCAGGATAATGATAGATAAGACAAATTAGAATTATTTATTTATAGGTACTTCTCGATATGTTGCTTTATTAATGGAGTCTTATAATAGTCATACCCTCCCCCAAAAAGGAGTTCAAGCAATCTCGCCTTTATCTTCATGAGCAATTATTTTTAATCAAGTTCAAAATTTTCGAAGTTGCGGCTTTACATTGCTCTTCATAGCACAGATGATCTTTAAAAGCTTTCTTTTCATTATTAGAGAATTCAATTCTTTTATCATTATGATCAATAATGTACTCGATACATTGTTTCATTCCCTCACTATTGTTTTCTTTCATATAAACCCCTAGTCCATATTCATCAATCAGAGAATCAAGAGAAGGGTTGCCGGAGCAAATTACAGGTATCGCAAGTCCTATATATTCAAAAAATTTGGTTGGCGCTGCATATAATGTATTTACACTATAGTCGGGATCATAATATGTAATTCCAGCATCCGCATTATATATATGATCAAATACATCTTCTCTTGGAAGATTTCTAATTAATTTATATTTTCCGGGAATTTTTTGTTTACATTCAGTCTCTAGTTCGTTTAAATTGGCATCTGAACCAAAACAATAAAAGTCCATTTCAAACTTTCTATCAATCTCAGATAAAGCGTCAATTATTATGGAAAATTCTCCTTTTTCATGAACGCCACCAGCGTATGCTATTTTAGGTACTGAGTTCTTTGTCTTCTGCTTATTTAGAAATTTTTTGACCTCTTCATATGAAATTGTATTCAAGATCGTACATGAATCAATTTTGATACGATTATTAGTTATTCTCCACTTTTCTCTTTGATAATCGCATTCAATCATCAAATCTGCCAAATTGGGATGATTTACAAAATCTTTTTGAAGTTTTTGTAGTAACTCACTGTGTTTATTGTTGTAAATTTCAGTGAAATATATAATCAATTTTGTGTTTTTAAATAGTTTCTTTACTATTCTTGCAGAATGATAATGAAATAGATCATGACAAATAATTGTCTTATTTCTGTATTTAAAGCACTCTGACAAGCCTTTTAATCTCATATAATATGTGCGAACTTTAGGGATATTCATAAATGGACTTTCGCAGAAGGAATGAGTTCCTTTTCCCCACATATAATAAAGTGCACATGATTTTTGGGGAACTCTTGCCCAGCATTCAATGCTAATGCCCTGTTTAGAAAGGAACCGATACAAATATTTGATGCATGAATATGCATGTGTCGGATCAATAGCTGATAAGATAAGTACATCCTCATTTTTGTAATTCATACAAACATCCTCAAAATTTAATAGCAATTAAATGAATCGCTGTTATTATTTAGTTAATCGAATTAACAGGTTTTATATTATGCGTATGTATATATTGTAATGCAATTCCCACAAATAAATATGCAAAGCAAATAGCCTCCATATCTTGTATATGATTAGAGAAAAACATGACTATGCTTAAATATATCAATATTGTATAGCCACATACGCATAATCTATTCCCGTAATAATCAGATTTATTATTGAACATTCTAGAATATCTTCTGAATATTTGAACTAAAGAAGCTATGAAGAATACGTATAAGAAAGTACCCAGCCATCCCACATCAAGAGCTATTGTTAAATATGAGTTTTCCGAAGAAAATACTTGACTTGTCGTCAAATTACTGCTTGCCAATGCTCCCGCATGACCATATCCTAATCCCAGTGGATGTTTAACTGATTCTATAAAAGCAGCCTTCCAAATACCAGATCGTCCAGCAGACGATGATTCTCTTCCAGCAAATGTATCAGCAATCCATGTGAATATCTTATATAGAACCCCTGAATTTCCTTGAAAAATTCCCCAAATAATAAATGTAATAATCAAAACTACAATACTGAAATATACCATTTTTTTATGAGGAATGTATTTTCTTAGATACGCTACTAAAACAATTAACAGCGCCAAAAAATTCGAACGTGAAAACGAAAGTATATAGCCAGCAAAAATAAGGATAATCAGCATATTTTTGTGTTTTATATCAATAAAATTGTATAATATTATCGAAGCTATCAATACAATGCCAGAACATAGGCCATAAATATTTGAACTGCTAAATGTGCTGACAACTCTTTGAATACCAAGATTGCCAAAATAAAAAGAGTTATAAAGCATATCTCTTCCATATGCATAAGAATACACTAATGGATATCCTATTTTTCTTAAAAAAGTATCGCCTAAAATATCGGCCTGGAAAATACCCCAAGCAGATAACAAAGCTAAAAATTTTACCATGAAACTAATAATGTAATGATTGTAATTATCAATATCTATATTACTTATGCAAAATAGGAATATGATTGGGAAGTAGTATCTTCTTATAGCTAGTATTCCGGTAGCTTGTGAATTCGTGTTGTATAATGCTAATGCGCCCAAAATCATAAAGATTATTATAAAGTAGGCAGCCTTGCTCATTATTACTTTATTTTTCCTTACCGTTAATATGAGTAGCGATACAAGTAAAATGTCTCTGAAATAGCTTAGGGCAAGGCTATTTTTAAGAATAATTTCAATGGCCATGTAATTAATAGCTAACAGTATTATTAACAATTCAGTAATAGCCCTATCTATTTTATTATAGCTCATTTATTACTATTCCTATATTTTCGATCTGAATCAACAAGATTTAACAAAGTTTTACAACTATTTATACTATTTTTATATCTAAATCTTCTATTTCGCAATGGAGCTTTATAGCTTTCATCAGTAGATGAACCCTCTTCGTGATATACAATCAGTTCACTAATATATTTCATTTTCAACTTATCTCGTTGTATTATATATCTTAAAATATTTTCTTCGCCATACATGAATGTTCCGGGATATAAACCATCATATTTTTTTATATAAGATTTTGAAAAAATCAAAAAAGCTCCAAATAATTGATAATCATTATTCATCAGCAGCTTTCTGTCGCTATAATCATCTCCATCATCGTTATTCTTTTTACGAAATAGTCTTTGAAGTTGAATGTCTAAATTTAAAAAACTAAAGCAATATAGCACGTCTAATTTTAATAATCTTTTTTTTACATCGATAATCGAATAGTATTGTCTGCGCTCAGGATTCTGATGTTTCCCATCTTTTAGAGAAAGTATATTCGGACCAGCTATGTCAAAGTGGGCGTCGAAATAATTCGAAATTAATTTGTTTGCAAAATTTGTATCATATACATAGGTATCACTATTGGCTAATATTATGAAATCAGAATTTAAATGTGTCTTTGCATAAAGAAAGCCAACATTATTTCCCTTGGCAAATCCAATATTCTTCTCATTATGAATCAAAAAAACATTGCTATTTTCTTTAAACTCTGTACATATTTTTATATAGCTATCATCTGGTGAATTATTGTCGACAATGATGATATTAATTGACCACCCATTCGGGGCTTTTAATTTAAGTAATGAATTAATGCATTTTCTTGCGGATCCATATGCTTTATAAAGTAGCACCACAAAACTAATATTATTACTACCTGTTATTTCGATATAGTCCATATCTTACTATCCTATTAAATTCTCTTATTCCATAATCAAATTGTGATGAAATAATATTTTCATTCATTTGTTTTAGCTTCTCACGCGTTAGACTAATAAATGCATTTGCTAAAAGCGTTTTACTACCAGCCTCTACAACTATTCCACCACCATCAGGAATCACATCCTTGGCACCCACATGACTGCTCACAATAACCGGAACACCATAGCTCAGTGCTTCGATCACTGTGTATCCGAAGGTCTCGTTCCACACACTCGGCTGAATCAAGACATCGGTGTGATCCATGATGCTTCCAAGCTGTGAGTAATCATACCTTTCATGCGACTTAATGTAAGGTTCGCCCTCAACTGGCTTAAAGAATACGTTCAGCTCAAAGTTTTGTCTTACTCTCCAGAGTTCATCAAGAACGCTCTTTAAAACGAAGTATCCCTTTGCAGCACTCTGAGCAGATAAATATGTGATCCTAATCTTGTTTCCGAATTCCTTTTTCTTCCTGTGGTCCTTGATATCTCCATGGGTAATCGGAATCAGCACATTCTTCCTTTCACCCATGTATTTCTCATATACTCCCTTAGTCACAGAACTGTTGTAGTGAACTACATCTATCAGATCCAGAAGGCTTTTATAGTATTCCCTTAACTTCCGGTAATCCTCCGCTGTCCTAGTTGTTTCTCCCTCAACCACTTCTTGCCCACTTAGATACTCATCACGATGACCTTTTCGAAGTTTCTTCACAGCTGCACTATCCTTTAGCGTTCTATACACTGGACTCTGAAGTATCTGAATCTTTCTAAGCGAAAGCGCTGTCAAATTGCATTTCGGGCAGCTCTCGCAGGCATCTGCATCTGGGCAGATCATGCCATCCCGGAACATTGTCACTTTTGGGCAGATTGGAAAGAAATCATGTGTCGTGAACACCGTCTTAATGCCCATCTTCTTAGCTGCTACAAGCAAATTCTTGTGAAATCCCATCAGAGTGTGAATGTGAATTACGTTCGGATGCACAAATTGAAGGAATTGCTCATATACCTTCAGATCACCTTCGTCCGTGAATGCAGGTATATCAACAATTCCCTCATCATAAGAGACAGGCGTCGGATTGATGACCTCGAAGCTCGCGATACCATCAACACTCCCGTTCTTCTTTATTTTCGTATGTTTACCGAATAACTGAATCTCTCCCGGCCAGAGAAGCGATACCTGGTCTCCTTCCTTAACCTGCTCTTTCATGAGATCCATGCAGAATTTTGTAAGGCCGCCGGTACGATATGGTGGAAAGCCAAGCGAATAATGTAGTATATTCAATTTTCTAACCACCTTTCTTTCAATTTCATATCTATCACTTCGCCACAACTTTTGCAGCGACGTGTGCATTTTCCCCACAAAATATCTCTTCATACCGGTCAGCAATGAACTGCCAGCTGTATGCGTCCCTGATCCTCTGCTTTGCCTTTCGTCCGTACTCTTCCAATGCCGCATCTTCAAGCACGTCCACCCGGTCAATCAGTCCCGCCAGGTCTCCGTCTTTCTTGCTCCAGTAAAGAGCTGCGTTCTGACCAACTTCCTTATTAAAGCCAACGTCAAACAGAAGGTTCAAGCGTGTACTCCCCAGTGCTTCGAGGAGACTCGGATTCGTACCACCCACTGAATGCCCGTGGAAGTATGCATACGCCTGCTCTCTGATCTTCTTCAACAGCTCCTGATTATAAACCGTACCAACAAACTTAATTCTTGCGTCTTTCCTAAAACCAAGCTTCTCATCCAGCTCGTTCAGAAACGCATCGTTCTTTGTCGTGATGATCGCAAAGTCACGCTTTGTCTTGCTTTTCATGAACTCCCGGATCATTGTCTCGAAGTTGTTCTCAGGAACAAAGCGGCCACAGCAGTAATAGAACTGATACGGTTTCAGCCCCTGCTCTTTCAGCCAACCTGTGAACAACGGATCGGTATCCTCTAACTCGCTCGTTACCACATCCGCGCCGTAAGCGATGAATGTTGTGTTTGGGCTATATTTTCCGTACTCTTCTTTTATGTATTTCTCAATGTTGACGGAATCACAGACTAAGAGGTCAGCGTATTTGACCATGCCTCTCTCCGATTCCTTCCAATACTTCCGAACCGGTGCAGACCACTTTGCTCTCATCCACTCATGGCCGTCAGGGTTCACGAAGACTTTGCCGCCGAGCTGGTGAATCTCTTTTACGTATTTTTCAAAGAATGGTCCGATCCTGCACGCCAGAACATAAACGATTGGATGCTCGATATGATGTTTCTTGATATGGTTTATCGCCCATTTCAGAGAATCTATGTCATAGAAAATTGCCTGTGCGGACTTGAACTGCTCCTTCACTGGAACCTTGTAGCAGATTGCGTTTCTGTACTTGAAATGATGTGGGCTTACGGTCTTAGCACCTGGAAGTTTTTTCTCATCCATGCATCCCGTTCCATTTGCCTTGCACGCGATGTGGTAGCGTATATTCTGATTAGACGAGTGGTAATCGATTAATTTCATTACGAACGTTTCATAGCCGCCATAATTTCCTAACCCTTTTGATCCGATAATAAATACATCCTGCACCTGTCACTACACTCCCTCATTAAATAACTCTTCATATAATACGTGAAACACACTCTTCCATTCACCCGCGGGTCTAATCATTCTCTCGCCGTTCAATTGCTGACCAGCCCGTGAATGAATGCCGGAGTATGGAATACAAACAATCATAAGCAGGATACTGACACGGCCAGTGAGGAGAAGGCACCTGTTTATCTTAGGCGGCACCATTATCCTTTTTGAATACCAGAGATATTGTTTTAAACAGGATTTTAATGTCTCCACGAACGGACCAGTTGTCGATATACTGGCAGTCCAAGCGAACAACCTCTTCGAAGTCCTTGATATCGGATCTTCCAGAGACTTGCCACAGGCCGGTTATTCCCGGTTTCATGCTAAGCCTTCGCTTATGAAAACTGTTGTACTGATTGAATTCACTTTCGGTCGGTGGGCGTGTTCCTACAAGCGACATATCGCCTTTGAGGACATTCCAGAACTGTGGAAATTCATCCAGACTGGTCTTACGAATGAAGCGCCCGACCTTTGTAATGCGCGGATCATTTTCCATCTTGAACATCAGTCCGTTCATTTCATTTTTATCCATCAGCTCTTTCTTGCGGGCTTCTGCATCCTGATACATACTTCGGAATTTATACATCTTGAACTTTCTTCCGTTTTTACCAATTCGGATCTGACCAAACAGAATCGGTCCCGGCGAATCCTTCTTAATCATCGGTCCGAGAATGAGAAACAGGATCCCAGTGAACACCAGTCCGATAATTGAACCGATGATGTCAATGGTACGCTTCATAATCTGCTGCCGGATGTGTCTGCGAGGGCGATCAAGAATCAGCACCGGCCGACCACCGTAACCATACTTCAGTTCTCTGGTGTATACAGTCTGGTGTTCAATGATTCCGGTTTCTTCAGGCATCGACTCTTGTCTTTGCTCAGAAATTTCATACAACGCTTTTTCTGTAAAATTTCTTTCAAGACGACTGATCTCAGGCACATTCACATGTACACGGATTCCCATACAGATCATTTCTTTAATTGCATCCTGAATCTGGATCCGTTCCGCTTCCTCAACCTCAACGAAGACTTCATCAATGGCGTTCCTTCTCACATGTTCAATCAGGTTGCTTACAGTGGAACTTACAGGTACATTGCAGACATTTTCCGGTAAATCTCCATCCTCAACATCTACGAGGCAGATACCGACAAGCTTTCTGGCCCAGTCCTTCTTTAGTGTTAGTATCACCCGTTCGGCTCTTTTACTGTTGGAGATAACTCCGACATAAGTTGCGGATGACGTTTTATAGAAGTTTTTAATGACAACCGATGAGATATATTCCCATTCGATTGTCACAAGAACAAAGAAAATGAGTAATGTCGTCGCATAAAAATATCTAGAGGCAGATACTCCGTTCTTGGCAAAAATAAGCAGAATAGCCCAGAAGCTTGCAAGGAGTGCAGTTTCACGGAAAGCCCGCATGACGCACTGAGGAAAGCTCAGCCGTTGAAAATGGTAATTCAATTTTCGGAGGATCACATAAAGTGCCATAAGAATAGATACTGCGAGAGGAAGTGCAACATTCATCAGAAAGCTTCCCTGGAAGAACTCAGCAATTAATTTACCAGATGCTCTCAGAATCAGAAATGCGACAATACCACTGCAAAAGGTAATTAAAAGATAGGATATGAATACAACTTGAAATTCCAATTGCCGCTTCTTTGTATACATCCTCTTCTCCCACATCCGATAGTAAAAAACGAAATACTTAAGTTTCACTAATGCGTAAGCTCCAACAGATTTCTCCTGTTACGATATGTAATGGAGCTCATTCAATTTATCAAATACTGCCTGAGCGATTTCCTGTCTTCCATCATTAGTCATAAGTGCGGCAGTGACTTTGCTGTTCAGGCTGAGGTAATGATCGCCAAATGCCTGCGTCATTGCCTGATCGTATTCTGTGTGGTCCGTCACACTTGCAGGATAGGAACCGAGGATCAGATAATCCTTACTTCCATTCTGATAGGTGGCAAGAACCGCCTTTTCCTGCTCGATCAGTTCGTTGAGATCATCTCCCCAGCCGCCGTGATATCCCATTGTCAGAACAGGAAGATAAGACTGATCGTCCCGTGTCTTCATATACTGACTGAGATCAGCGCGCACAACGGTTTCATAATTATTTGTAAGACCATTTTGTTTATGCTTATTAATATAGTTCTGGACTGTCTGACTGTCAATACCGGCGAGAGACATCTGGGAAAGAGTACCGGCCATATCCCAGGTATCATCCTCCACGGTCATGCCGGATCCTGCCGCCTGAAGAAGAGCCTGTACCTTTGCAGGATAGCCATTGGCTTTATCCGCATCGTCTTCCATATAGCTGTCTCCGCGAAAGCTGATCCCCGTATAGGTTACAGTTTTATTCTGTTTATCGTCAGAGGAATCTGCAGATGCAGAAGTTACAGCGGATGAAACATCAGATGACGTATCAGAAGTTGCGGAAACAGCTTCTGATGATGAACTGTCTGACGAAGCTGAATCGGATGCTGCGCTTGTCTCATAGGTATTGTTTCCGTCCTGCATCATCGCCTGATTTGCCTTTGTCTCGAGTTCCTTTGTCATTCTGTTCTGACGGATGTGGCTGAAAGCCAGAAGTACTCCGAGTAAAACAGCCAGAATCACACAGCAAAAAGTGACCAGAAACCTGTTCGATCCATTGTTATTCATCGTTTCTCTGCCCTTCCCTCTCCTGAATCGGATACGTGATCGTTCTCGATATGATTTAGTCCCACATAGCGGCCTGGTAAATAGCCGCATTATTATCTATGATTTCATCTGCCTGATGACCCAGATGTGCTTTTCGAAGTACCTTCAATCCCTCTTCCATGTTCGGACATCGGGTATCCATGTTATGGGAATCCGTTCCCATAACCTGTGTGATTCCGTTTTTTACCATGGTCAGAGCACGGCGATGAGAGCTTCTGTGCAGCAGAGCTCCGGAATTCATCTGAATCAGAACATCCATCTCAAGAAGCTCTTCGATCGCGCTCTCGCCGGCATATTCCGGAAAACGCTCCAGATGCGCGATGATCGGACGTATTCCATTCGCAATGAGGGTTCGTACATCCCGCAGCGTACCGGAAGTCCATTTTTCAAATGGCATCTCCAGGAGCAGATAGCGGGAATGCCCGAAGCAAAGCTTCTCGAGATCCGGATCACAGACAAGACCATTATGGTAGGCGGCTTCTGCGCCTAGCTCGATGCGATCTGTCCAGTCAGGTATCTCTTTCTGAAGATAACCGCGCAGATCATCAAAAGCCTGCTGTCTTCTCTTCAAAAAGGCCGGAATAGATTCTGTCGGATAGTAATGAGGTGTTGCGATCAGACCGTCACAACCCTGGCGGATCTCCTCCCTGAGCATGCTGACAGACATCTTCAGGTTCTGAGCGCCGTCATCCATTCCCGGCAGAATATGCAGATGAAGATCATAAAAAGATGGTTTCTCGTGTCGAAACAGCATGTTAATTCTTATAATACCCCTTGTAATAACTTTTGTAGTGGCCTCCCTCAGTGGTCACATCATTGTATACGAAACCAAGAATCTTTGCGTCGGCGAGTTGCAGCTGCGCAAGTGTATCCTCCAGGGCAGGCATTTCCGTCGTCTGATGCCTTACCGCAAGAAGAAATCCATCGGTATGACGGGATATAATCGAGGCATCTGCTACCGTCGTAACTGGCGGAAGGTCAATCAGAATATAGTCATAAAGCTTACGGAACTGCTGTATTAATACGCTCATCTGATTGGACTGCAGCAGCCATGTCGGATCTGGCGGAATGTTGCCGGCAGGAAGAACATCCAGTCCGTTTCTCACGTTTCTGCGAAGCGCCTCCGCTACCTGACAGGCTCCGATTAGCGTATCGGAAAGTCCCGGCACAGAGCGGATACCAAGCTTTGTGCCAACTGTCGGAAGGCGCAGATCAGATTCAATCAGCAGAACTTTTTTGTTGATCTGAGAAAACGCGATTGCTGTATTAATGCATATGGTTGACTTGCCATCGTGCTGCTGCGCGCTGCTCACCGCTATGACCTTGCAGCCATTTCCCGGAAGGGAGAATATAATATTGGTACGAAGCGCCTTATATGCCTCCTGTATCGGCCAGGGGGATTTGTCGGACAGAATCAGCTTTGTCTCTGATTTTTCTATGGAATTGGAACGTCCGGTCAATCTTCTGTTATCGAATACGCCCATTTATCTGCGTTCTCCTTTCCGGCTCTGTGCCTTGTAATAATATCGCTCTTTTCCGGAATGCCCGTGCTCTGCCTGTTCATAATTCGGAATTGTTCCAATGATCGGAATACTGAAACGGGCTTCCAGTTCCTGTGCATCCTTGATTCGTGTATCCATCAGACTGCGGATGACAACGATTATCATCATCAGAACCAAACCAATGACGAATCCGGCCGCTGTATTTTTCTTCACGCTTGGACTATATGGCTGGGTTGCCATGACCGGCTTTGTCACGACCTTCATTGAGGATCCCTCTACGATGCTGGCAATATAATCCGGTGCAATTTCAGCGATGGCCTTGGAAAGCTGATATGCCTCTTCTGCTGAACCCATCGTTACATAGACGGTTACAAGCTGCGTATTCTGCTCAATTTCAGTTTCTATTTCATCTGATATGTCCTTATATTCATATTCAGAACTCAAGTTTGCCTTCTTGAGTGCATCTTCAACGACCGGACGGCTCTTCATTATTGATGCGTAGGTGTAGGTAAGGCTCTGTGCGGCACTGACATCTCCGCTCTGGAGGGTCTGAGTGTCTTCACTCGCTGTTGTACGGTTATTGACAAATGCGGTGAAGTAAGATCGATATGTAGGCTTGATCACAAATATCGTTACTGCCAGAGTGACAATAGCAAATAATAATGCTACCAAAAGGATCTGTCCGAAATTAGCTCCAATTGTGCGGAGCACATCCGAAAGATTGATCTGTATCACGTCATCATCCGGATTTCCTCTGTTGATCGGCGCCGTGCCGGTGGATTCCGCGTGTCTGCTATTGTCGTCCATCTAAATATCCTCCATTAATCTGCGTTTTCGAAGAGCTTATACAGTAATTTTCTTTATCCCTGTACATCTGAATCGGTCAGTGTCTCACCGTTTTTGACCTTGTCAATCAGATCCGCGGCTTTTTTGACCATATCCTTGTTCTCGTACATGACATATGCTTTCATATTGGGCATGGAATAGGTATATTCTGATCCACCGGTTCCTGTGGCGGCATAGGACTTCACGTTCCATGAGCTGCTGTCATCAAGTTGCATCTTTACAAGCGCGGAAATATCGTCTGAGCTCAGATTTGTGACAAACATTCCCTGCAGACTGTCCAGTACTTCATTGTAGTTAAGGAGAAGCTTTGCGCCTTCTCCGGAAAGTTTCTGAATCACTGCGGTAATGACGCGCATCTGGTTTCTGCCGCGCTCGTTATCTCCTGCATTGAACGAATATCTTTCTCTCGCAAAGACAAGGGCCTGCTTGCCGTCCATGGTATTGGGGCCCTCCTTAAAGGAATATCCCCGTGACTCAAATGCCTGCGGTGAATCTACCGTTATACCGCCGATGGCGTCGATCAGCGTCTCAAATCCTGTAAAATTGATTTGTCCGTAGTAGTCCACATTTTCCTGATACAGGTCAGACAGTCCCTTCATAGACACATTGATTCCGTAAATTCCGAGGTGTGTCAGCTTGTCCAGCTGGCCGCCTCCTGCCGGGTTCGGAATGTAGTAGTCACGTGGTGTATTCACAAGTAGTATCTGGCGGGTCTTGGGGTTTACCACCATCAGGATGTTTACATCGCTTCTGCTGGTGTCAAGCATCTGACTCCGGGTGTCTGACCCACTGATGTAGAAGACAAACGGCTGAGATGTGATATCCATATTTGCAGCTTCCTGATTGAGTCCGGTCGTTTCATCGGAACCTGAGGAGACCGCAGTTAATCCGGTATCATTCGCGTCAATGGTTTCTGTCTTCTCGATTGGAATCTCACAGAGGACTTTTGTTTTGTCCGAAAAATCTGTGAAATCATCCGTATCGGTAAGAGCACTGACATATGCCTCGTTCATAATGATTGCGTTTACGGATTTATCGTACAGTGCCTGTGCATTTTCGGTCATGGAAGGACGGGAAACCGTTTCGATCTTTGATCCAAGCTCGGATTCAATTGTTTGTACCGCCTGTGCCGTATTGTCCTGATCATAATCCGACATAACGCCAAAGCTGTAGTTCTTGGCTTCCTGAATGCTCTGCGCCGTGTCATCCTTAAGAACATACACACCGACCATCGCCTGAAGTGTCGTTTTGGTCGTTGTGACGGTCTGAACAGTCTCATCAACCTTGTACAGCATTAGCGATGCAGCTACAGAGCCAATTGACATCAGTGCTGCCAGCACACAGGCAATGACCCTTCTCACTCTTCTTGCTCTGTGAGGACCATGTCCCATACCGGCAAATAAAAGCAGACATGTCAGTAGAACCATCACCGCAAGTACAGCGACGGCTGCAGTTATATATTTATCCGGCAGCATGTTCAGCCAGATTAGCCGGTAAGCAGCAAACGCCTCCAGAATGATCTGTACTGCCAAAACGCTGCATGCAATTGGAAGCCATTTCTTTTTTGGTAACATAAAAAATATTTTCCCCCTAACCATGACTCATCCGGACAGAACAGATAAGAATGCCCATGAAAAGCCAAATTATCACAATGCTTTTATTCTACTCCTTTGTTCTTTTATCATGCAACCGAAAATTTATTACAAATATACCAATTATTGGCGAGCTATTTTATTTATAATGTATAATATCTGAGCCGCCGTCGCGGGTCAATATTCTGTTCTCACCATTCTGTCCTCATGCGTAACTGTTACTCAAGAACGATATGATTCGGCGCGGTGTGGAAGGAGTAGACGGTCACGCCCCTTTCCTCGAACCAGGATTTGAGCTGTGGGGCGTCGTAGGTTCCGGTCGTGTCATTGAGGATCTGATCGGGGCAGTCCATGAATGCCGCCTTCGGGTCGACGAGGTCGTAGAACCTGGTGTCCAGTCCCCAGTTTCCGTGGTGTCCGCATTCGACATAGTCGGATTTCAGATCACCGGAATAAGAGGAAATGATCTCATCCTCCATCTCCTTCTGCACGTCGGCGCAGAAGAGCATGGAGGTTTTTCTGCCGGAGATCCGGAACATCAGAGAACCGTCGTTCAGCAGATTGGCCTGCTGCTGTTCGGCTGCCTTGTCCCAGGCGTGCAGCACCTTCAAATGAAGTCCGATGAGGTCCAGCTCATCTCCCGCCTTCAGATAAGTGACGTTGTTCATTTTCTGCGTCAGTCGGTTGAAGGTGTACCAGGTGTCGATACCGTCGTAATCGTGTGCGGTCTCCTCGTACCGCTTCTGGTTGATCTTTGTCGTGTAGATCTGGCCGATCGTGACGTTTGTGTCCGGATAGGTGGCCAGGATAGCGTTGAAGGCTCCCGCGTGATCCGGATGAGCGTGGGTGATGATCCACGCGTCCGCATGATAGTTGTGCTGTTTCAGGATGTTCAGCACCTGCTGTGCATCGGAGTCATAGCCGCCGTCTACGATGACGAGATGGTTGTTCTGATCGGTAATGGTGTAGAAGGTCCCCTGGTTTCCGTTTGCCGGCGCGTAGGAGGTCACGGTCCACCTGTTTCCCGCGTGGCGGGTATGATACAGGGTAAGGCCGAAGGCGGTCAGAATTATGCCGCACAGAAGGATGCAGGCGAGGATCTGTTTTCTCCTGACGGGGCGGTCTCCGGCTCTGCCCGGGGAAGCCTTGCGATTCCGGATTTTCGAGTCTGTCATTCGTACTCTCCTATCTGATTATTCTCCCTTGCGTCGTACAGTGCCCGGAAGATGTAGAAGTCGTCGGGTGTGGTGATCTTGATGTTGTCGCTTCTGCCGATGACGACGTGGAGCGGCTTTCCATACATCCGCATCATCGTACAGGAGTCAATGACGTTGTCCTTTCCCTCTGCCAGACACTGGCGGTGGGCGGCGAGTATGTCCTTCAGATAGAAGCTTTGAGGCGCCTTGGCGAACCGGGAGCGTGAGCGGTCGGGAACCGCGTCTACCTTCTCGGTGTCGTCCACAAGAATGACGGTCTCCTTCGCGACGGTACAGGTGATGGCCGAGCCGAACTCACGGACGGCAGTGATGTTCCGGCTGATGGTGTCCGCGTCAATCAGCGGTCGTACGCCGTCGTGGATCAGAACGACGGTTCCGTCCGTTCCGAAGGCTTCTTCCGCCGCGCAGAGGCCGTTGTAGATGGAGAGCTGTCCGGTTTTTCCCCCGGGAACGACGCTCTTCACCTTGTCGAGCCGGTAGCGGTAGATCATGTCGTTCATATAGTCGATCCAGCCCTTGATGCAGACCACGACGATGCCGTCGATCTCCGGATGATTCTCAAACTGCTCGATGGTGTGTACGATGATCGGCTTGCCGTGAACGAGCAGAAACTGCTTGGGCTTGTCCTTTGTATGCATGCGTCTGCCGGAGCCGCCGGCGAAGATAACAGCAATGTTTTTTCCGCTTCCTTCTTTCATGTCAAAGTCCTCTCTCGTCCATATCGCGGATCAGTCTTCGGTAGGCGTCCTCGAGTCCGATCTCCGGTTTCCAGCCGAGGGAACGGAGCTTTTCGGAGGACAGGCGCATCTTCACATCCTGAGCGTATCCGTAGACATTTTCCTTCGGGATGTCGAAAACGACGCCGGATTTGCCGCCGGAGATTTTCTCACAGACCATCTCTGCCATTTCGGCGATGGTCGTGTGCGCCGCTTCGTTTGCCACGTTGTAGGCTTGTCCGCTGCTGCCTTTCAGCAGGATAATAATCAGTGCCTCGATGGCATCGCTGAGGTAGCAGTAATTGCCGTCGGATTGTCCCTTTGTGTGCAGGACGATATCCTCTCCTCTTCGTATGCTTCTGGCGAACTGCGCGAACACGCGGTTCTCCGTCGGCAGTATGCCTGCGCCGAAGGTCTGAGCGAGCCTCGCGATCTTCACCGGCACCTGATATTCGGACAGATAGGCGACGCACATATTCTCGCAGAGCCGCTTGCTTTCCGGATAATTGCTCCGGACCTTCAGCGGGTCGATGTATCCGAGGTCGTTCTCCGTCACGGGATCTGTGCTGCAGGTGCCGTACATCTCCATCGAGGAGAGATAGACCACCGAGCGGCATTTCTTTCTGGCGGCGAGCCGGAGAATTGTACGGGTTCCGAGAATGGCCGCGTCCAGTGTCTCCGCGGGCTTTGTGACCATCAGCCTTGAGGCGGTGATTCCGGCGGTGTGGAAGATGTAATCGACATCGCGTCCGGCGCAGATTTCCTCTGCGGACGCCTCGGTCAGGCTGCAGATCTCAAAGGTAAGGCATCTGACCGTGATTTGCCGGAGTGCCGGGCTTCCGTTTCGGAGATCGCCGAAAATCTGATCCGCCTTTTCGCGGTTCCGGATCAGCGCGACGATCTGTATGCCGAGTCCACGGACCGCGTTCAGGTACAGAAACGTCCGGACCAGATTCGATCCGACAAGCCCGGTGGCGCCGGTGATCAGGACGGTGCTGTCCTTCAGGGCCGCGTAATCAATGGCATTGCTTTCGGAGATCCGCTGCAGATCTTCTATATATACAGAGCTGAACATTGCAGGTCCTCACTTTCTTCATACAGTTCAAGATACTGATCAAGCGATCATGTATTCATACCTTCTGTTTCTTCCGGAATACGACGATCAGGATCAGCAACGCGAAGATCGTGACGTACAGTCCCGGAAGGATTCCCGGTGTCAGATAATGCATGGTGATGTGATGGCTTCCCGAGTCCAGGCTGACAGCCGTAAAGGCAAGATCCGCCTTCTGCGCGCTGATCTCCTTCCCGTTGTCATAGATCGTCCATCCCGTCGAATACGGAACGGATGCGAACAGGTAGCCGTCCTCTTTCATGGACACATAGCAGGAACAGGAGTTCACCCCTGTCCTGGTGTTGGTCACGGAATCGTTCAGGGCATGAATGTTCCGGCCGATGCTTTCATCGCTTCGCTGCAGGAGATCCATGTCGTCAATCGTATAGGTGCCGGCTGTGTGGAAGCAGATCCGGATTTTGCTGAAGGCTCCGGTGAGTCTTCCGATGTTCAGGAGATAGTTTTTCTTGCCGGTGTATTTGGAGTTGTAGGTTGTGTAGCCGTTCAGCTCCGCGCCCCCTCCGTCGACGGGATCCTGATGGTACATCTCCTGCACGGTGATCCGGTAGCTCTCCATGCCGCCGTTCACAAAGCGCAGGTTCTTGAGATAGAGGTAAACCTCTCTGCTGTCGTCCTCCGCGGAGACGGGATTGTCCAGAATCAGGTCGACATAGGCGTCCGGTCTGTTTACCGAAACCATGTAGCTGACCTGTCCGGTGCTCTTCTGCATAACCTTTGTCAGTTCCACGCTGTCCCCGGTCTCGATGCTGTAATTCATGACGCCGGTGTCCAGCGTCAGCTGATCGGTGGAGATGGTGTTCTGCGAGACGGACGGGTCGGTCACGATTGCCTGCATCAGTGCCTGCTGACGCTCCAGGGGCGGGAGGGACTGATAAGCCTTCTCTGTGATGCCGTTCTGGAATACGTAGAACAGGGAGTTCTTTTCGGCTGGTGCGTAGGAATTGAATCTGGCGCCGGTTTTCTCCGGCGTATCGGAGAATCCGACCGGGAGCGTGTGTGTGCCGGAGCTGGTGAGGTAATGGTTTACGCCGAACAGTGCCAGAAGCTCGCTTCTCTGATTGAGTCCGGAGTAGGAGAAGGCCGACGGACTGCTGTCGAGGGCGATGCTGTCGTGGAAATCGTCGATGTTCTGGTTATAGACGGTTCCGGAGAAATCTGTGCCGCTCACCCCGTAGAGCCACTGGGTATTCCCAAGGCGGCTCGTCCCGTCGGTGTTGAATCTGGTGCCGTCCGAGAAATCGAGGCTGTCGAGCACGGAGAGACCGCTCTCGTGCGTCACCCGGCTATACGCCTCACCGCTTGTCACCTGGTTTGCGAAGATGTTCTCCCTCCGGATCGACATGCTGCTCATAATTACGGAGGACAGGCAGACCATGACAATCGAAAGAACAGCGGTTGTCCGCTGCCCTGAGGGATGATAGGACGGCTGTCTGTTCATGGCCGCGTTTCTGGCGGCCTTCGCGACCGCGGCGGCTGTCTTGAGACGGTCTGTCGGAGAATATTCCGTCAGCTGCGACTGCGGCGCGGACTTCTTCTTCTGCTCCCGCTGTACCCTAAGACTGTGGTTGACGCATACGGCGGTCATGACCACGAGAATCACAGAGACCCACAGCATGACGAGATAATCCTGTGAGAACATAAGAAAGCCCGTGGCGATGTATACGGCCGACATGCCTGCGAGTCCGATGCACTGTTTCCGGTTCATCCGCGGAATTTCCGGAACCGCTGCCGTCGTGATCAGCGCGGTCACCAGCGTGTAGGCCCAGATCCACCTCGCGGTCGTGTACTGAAAATCTCCGGCGGAGTGTCCGATGAACGGCACACAGAGGAAAATGGTCATCAGGAGAAACTCGGCCTTGATGAGCAGATACTTCTTCCGGCAGGTGAACAGCACGAACACACAGATCATCGTGAATATGCCGAATCCGAAGTAGCTGCTGCGGTCCGGAAGCCCCGCGCTCACCGTGAAGCCAAGGAAGCAGTTCCGGAAGAAGTCGCGCGCCGCCGTTGAGGTCAGGAGGCCTCCCTGCAGATTGATCGTGGAAAGGCCTTCGCTGAAGCTGTTCCGCATATATGGAATCAGGCTGATTGCGGAAAGGGCAAGGGCAAGAAGTGTCTCCAGGATGAAGCGGAGATAGAGGCCGGCGATGAAGCGTCCTCTGCCCTTTTCCGGCATGATGATCCGGAATTCCGAGCTGACCGATGTCTGCGCCGGCCTGTCGGCGCTGTCTCTGGCTGCCGATCTCCTGGCTACGTACATGGCGTAGTGCTGTGCGCGGGTGTCTGATCCCTTCTTGACCGGATCGAGTCTTGAGATGATCCGGTTCTGCTCAATGTCCTTCCGTTTCTTCCGGTTTCGCAGTCCGATCACCTCGCCGGTCAGCCGGAGCGTGTAGGACAGAAGGATCAGGACCAGCATAATGCATGCGGTGGAGAAACGCTGTGCGAAGCTGAACGCCAGGATGATCACATAAAGTCTGGATTTTCTTTTTTCGTAGAGGTGATCCGCTCCGATCATCAGAAGCGGAAACAGAATCAGCGGATTGATCAGCGTGGATTGTCCGAATGCCGCATAGGATACCGCAGAAAAAACATAGACAAGAGCTCCGGCGAGGACTGCCGCCGAAGAAGCTCCGCCCTCCCGGAATCTGTGAAAGGCATAACGGCTGAATGCCATGCCCGCGGTGTACAGTTTCAGAACGATCATGATCTCATAGCCGTATTCTGCGTACCGCGAGGGAAAGAATACGGAGATCCAGCAGAACGGATCCCAGAAGCAGAACGCGAAGGTCGTGGGTATATCCGCCCCGTATCCGATAGAAGGGTCCCACAGCGGGATCTGCAGGCTTCTGTTCCGGATCAGGCCGCGCAGAATCGAACGGGCCCACCGTCCGAGATAGAGAAAGCTCATATAGTACTGATTCAGGCCGTCGGGGATCCGCAGAAAGCTTTTGTGATGAAGAATCAGGTAAATACCGAAGCATGCCAGAAACAGCACAGCAAACAGTATTGTATAAATCAGGTCATATTTCTTTTTATCAGTCATTTTTCTTCAATCCTTAGAGACAGATCCCTTTATGCGCCGACATTGGAAGGATAGCCCAGGCTGCTGAATGCGATTACCGCCGGCTGCTTTGAAAGCGCATTCCCCCTTCCGGGGACATTATAGATATAGAGCTGCTTCTGGCGGAACAGGAGGACGCTGTCATAATTGGTCAGATCCAGAGTCTGTCCGCCGACATTCATGCGGAAGCCGCTGTTCACCGCGCTCTTCTGGCCGGTCTGCTCGGCGCCGGTGTGAACATAGGCGTCCCCGGGAACGTTCTCGAAGGTGTTGGTTCCGAAGCGGAGCTTTACGATACCGGCCTGGGTCGGATCGTCTGGATAGTACGCGCTGTACACGGCCGATGTCACATCCAGCATAGTCCAGCTTCCGTTGATCAGCACCTGGTTCCACTCATGGTCCATGGACGGACTGATGACGCTCTCGACCGGAATTCCGGCGATGCTGCACAGATCATAGGTAATTAGCGAGCACTCCCAGCAGATGCCGGTTTTCCGGATGATGGCGGACTCCAGGTCGTCTGTGGCGTCATACTTCCAATTGAGATCATTGAAAAACTGCAAAATGCTGATGATTTTTGAAAAATCATCCGGACACCGGCTGCTGTATTTTCTCTGGAAGGTTCCGTAAAAGTTCGGATAGGCACCGAGTACCGCTTTCGCCCAGGAAGCCTGGTCGAGGGTGCGGTCATAAGCCTTGCCCTGATATAGGACGGATTGCTCGTCGTAATATCCGTCTACATATACGAGGAACTGATATATTCTGCCGTTGTAGGTCGCCGTAATGCAGGAGGCTCCAGGCTTTAACGCGGTCACGGTCGCGGCATCTCCCGAGGACGACAGGCGGACGGAGCCACTGACGTATTTCCGCGCGCTCAACCCGTCAATCGAAATCTTATGATAGGAAAAAATATCATCGGACAGCTGGTTTTCTGCCCCGTCGTTCTCGGAAGTGGCGATTGCCCATTTCACAGCCTTTGCGTCACCTTCGGGAACACCGTTCAGATAGATGTTTGCCTGCGGGTTTGTGTCAAGGTTGAGACTGGTGTACTCACTGGATACCTTGATAGCCGGTGCGTCGGACGCGCTCTGGTGTAATTCCCCGGCAGCGGTCTCCTTGTTGAGCATCCGGTAGATGAAGGTAACAATCTGAAGACGGGTGCAATTCTGGTTCGGACTGAAGGAATTGGAAGAGGTTCCCGCGGTGATTCCGTTCGATACCGCCCAGCTGACAGCGCCGGCATAGTACTCGGAGACCGGGACATCCCGGAAGACCTTGGACGCCTTTGATCCGGAATCCGGGGAACCGGCGCATCTCCACAGAAACGTGATGGCCTGCGCTCTGGTGCAGATCTTCTCCGGAGAGAAGGTCCGATAGCCCGTCCCGCTGGTGATGCCATAGCGCACCGCCCAGTTTACCGGATCATAATAGTATATGCCTGCAGGAACATCCCGGAAGTCCGCCGCAGCATTCGAGTTTTCCGTTGCGGAAAGCGCAGCTCCGTTTACCCTGTTCTTGTAGGTCCGGCAGAGGAAGGTCACGATCTGCGCTCTGGTGCAGCTTCCGGATGGGGAGAAGGTGTTCTTTCCGGTTCCCACGGTGATCCCGTTCTCGACCGCCCATTCTACAATTCCCGCTGAGGCGCCGCTCACGTCCCGGAATCCGGGGGAGGCATAAGCCGAGTGCGCCGTGAACAGAAGGCAGACCAGAACCGGCACCAGAAGCATGATCTTTCTGAAAGGTTTAAGTAATCCATTTTTCTTCATTGTTATCCCCTGCAGGATTGCGGGAGCGCAAAGCAAGGTGCAATCCGTAGTTCTATAGTTTGAGGCACGATATATAGTATCTGCCGTATGGCGTTTTACACGATGATTATAACTGTCCATACAGGGAAATTACAATGTCTTTTTTGACATAGCGGCTGTATCCGGCTTTCCCGTTCAGATTCCGCCTCATAATCGACCGCCCTCGTCTTCGTCTGGATTTTTCCCGCTAAGGGGCGGATTCCCGACTTTCACCGGCAAGAAACGTGCGCCGCCGGGCGTACACGAGCACCGGTGGGCACACATAAAAGTAGCCTGCCGGATTTGAAGAATGCCGGCAGGCGTGACATGATGATATCTGAATGACTGCACCCGGAGGAATGTGCTCCCGGCCTGATTGGCTCCAGCCGTAGGAATGTGCTCCCGGCCTGATTGGCTCCAGACGGAGGAATGTGCTTCCGGGCTGATTGGCTCCACTCCGAAGATTCTGCTCCCGGAGTCATTTCGTACTGAAATAATAACCGACTCCCCATTTGGTGCGGATCATCTGCGGATGCGAGGGATCGGTTTCGATCTTGTTCCTGAGCCGCCGGATATGCACGTCCAGCGTCTTCTCGTCTCCGCTGAATTCTGTTCCCCATATCTTGAAGATCAGGGCGTTTCGCGTGAAGATCTTGCCGGGCCGGGAGGCAAGCTCCTTCAAAAGCTGATATTCCTTTACGGTGAGGTCGATCTTTCTGTGGTCTACTGTCGCCGTCCGGCTGTCCTTATCCAGGGTCAGTCTGCCGGCCACGATTATGCGGTCGGACTCGGGACGGTTCCCGGCATCCTTCCGGTACCGCTTCAGTACCTTGCGGATGCGGATCTTGAGTTCTCTTGTATTGTACGGCTTCGATACATAATCATCCGCGCCGTAATCGAATCCCATGATCTTATCCATGGGTTTATTGCGCTCGGAAAGGATGATCACCGGTACGTCGGAAAATTCACGGATGCGTTCACACAGCTCAAAGTCAGCCATGCCCTTCAGAACCGCATCGGTAATTACAAGATCATACCAGTTTTTCTGCGCCAGCTCCAGCGCCTCCGCGCCGCTTGCAGCTACGGTCACCTGGTAGCCGTCCTGTTCCAGCGAACTTTTCAGACGGTTGATCAACAGACTGTTGTCATCAGCAGCCAGAATTTTCTGTGTCATTATTTACTTCTCTCCCCTTTTACAGCCGGATGAGATCATCCGGCTCTTTCATTTACGCGAACAGTGAGCCGCAGCCGAATGCGAAGTATTCGTGTGCGGCGAGCGTCGCGATAGCGAGATAAAACTCGCGCAGCGTGTTTTATCTCGTTATTACTCCCGTCTGATTATTTTAACTGTATCCTCGGGGAAGAAAGTAAATAATTCTTTACAAATATGTTACTGTTTATGTTAACCTACCTGAAACTGGATCATAGCTGAACAGTTCACTGTGCTCCCTTGTGCCGAAAGACCTGCACAACGGTTTTTAGAAGAATTTTCAGGTCAAGAGACAAACTCCAGTTGTCAATATACTCGCAGTCGAGCCTTACGACTTCTTCAAAATCCCTGATCTCTGACCGGCCGCTGACCTGCCACATGCCTGTGATTCCCGGTTTCATGCTGAGACGGCGTTTGTGGTAGCTGTCGTACTGGTGGAATTCATCGGGTGTCGGCGGCCTTGTTCCGACCAGAGACATATCGCCCTTCAGAACGTTCACAAACTGAGGGAATTCATCGATGCTGTATTTCCGGATAAAGTGCCCCACGCGGGTGATGCGTGGATCATCCCTGATCTTGAACATCTTCCCGCCTTCCATCTCGTTCTGTTCCAGAAGCTCCCGCTTTCTTTCCTCAGCGTCCTGATACATCGAACGGAATTTATACATGCGGAAGGTGCGTCCGTTTTTGCCGATCCGCTCCTGCGCGAAGATCACAGGACCGCTGGATTCCAGTTTTATCGCGGTTCCGAAGATGAGATAGAAAATGCCGGCGAAGACACAGCCGATCAGGGAACCGAGAATGTCGAAGAACCGCTTCAGGAATACATAGCGCAGCCGCATCTGCGGTTCCTCCAGAATGAAGAAGGGAACGCTTCCGATATAGGTCAGCCGTTTATCCAGCCGGGGCGTATATCGATGCTCGGTGATGCTGATTTTCTCCATGGCATGTTCGACCTGCGGGATATTCATCTGCACATCGATGCCCATCTGGACGCATTCCGAGATGGCTGGCATGGAAGCATCGAGCTGTCCGGAATCTCCGACAACGAACAGCTCGTCGATGGCATTGATCCGGATCCAGGAAGTCAGATCTCCGGAACTTCCGACGACCGGGACGTGATCGATTTCTCTCGGCCTCGGCTCCCCGGATTTTCCCTCGTCGAATAAAATCAGGCCCACCAACTTCACGGACCAGTCCTTCTTCAGAAGAGCTGTGATCTCCGGTGCCCTCTCACAGGAGGTCATAATTGCGGCGAACGTGGCGCTTTTGGTCTTGTAAAACGCCTGTCTGAGCGATTTCTGCGAGAAGTAAAGAGAAAAGGTCAGAAGCACAAAGTAAAAGGCAATGGTGAAGATGAACAGATACCTGGATTGTGTCACCGCGTTTTTCTCGATCAGGAGCATGACTGCCCATGCGCCCGCGAGCACGACTGAGGAGCGGAAGCTTTTGCGCAGGCAGAAACGAAAGGTAGGTTTCCGGATCGAATATTGTTCGTCGTGAAGGGTGACGAGCATCATGAAAAAGCCTGCGATCAGATACGGCAGAACGATCTCCGTGAACAGATTCTGTGCCAGAAATGCTCGGACAAACTTTCCCCATAGATAAAGGATGGCAAAGGAACAGATGCCGCTGATCATCAGGGACAGAAAATGAATGGTGACCGAAATTAAGAATTCAAGCTTGCGACGTCTCATACTATTCTACCAATTCCATAATTATATCAATTACTGTATAAGTTCTTCGAAAACGCAGACAGGATCGTCACGCGCGAAGCGTGTGTAAGAGACGATATATGTGCAGGAAACGGAATCCTTACCAACGGGATCGTCACGCGCGAAGCGTGTGTAAGAGACTGTATGCGATTTCGAAGGCAACAGGTTCTTGCGGCGAAAAGGTTCCGCATAACCGATTGCGTCAGAATCAGGTACATCTTAACACCCGCATTTTGCCGCGTCAATTTTTTCACGATTGGCGCATATAAAGTCCGCATAGTCGTATTACACATATATGTAATTTGCACAGATTTATTTTGCCAAATACCATTGAAGTTGTTGAAGATGTTGATATAATTAAAGCATTAGAAAACAAATACGTTTCACTACTCTTGAAAAGACATGTTGCAAACAATATGACGAACGGAGAATTCCATTGAAGAAATTTATCCATGTGCGAGAGCGTATTTCTCTGAACTGTAAAAAGTGGACCTGCAAAGTCCGGAAGACCGTGTTTTCTCCTGTACTGGAGAATAACACGGCAATCCTCAATTATAAAAACTGTGTATCGACGAGATTCCTGCTTGTATTTCTGCTGCTTCTGTTTCTGATGGATCTGATCTGCCAGGTACTGTTTTTTCGCTTTGCCGAATTTGGATACTGCTTCTATATGTTGATGGGCATTGGATTTATGGCACTGATTTATTACGCGTTTGTCCGTGAATCTGGGAATGCGTTTCCCCAGAAACCAGCAAGTGAGGATGAATCAGCTGCTGAAAACAGTGCCACTCGTCAGACGCATCTGCCAACGATCATTCTTTATATCTTTGAAATACTGATTCTGTTATTTACTGCATTCCTTCATACCGCATTAAATCCGGGTGATATTCCGATCATCTTCCTGGTTCTGCTGATCATCCTCCCGATGCTGATCTTTGATCAGATCTGGCGGGTATATCTGATGATTCTCTTCGTATCCGCAGTATACCTGATTCCTGTGCGTTTTATACTATCCGCCGGAACTTATGGCCCGATTCTGATCTATGTCCTGATGGACGACGTCATTTCACTGACCTGGAGCGGCATCATGATTAACGCTAGAACCATTTCTCTTCAGACAAACGGAATTACAGAGACGTACGCCTCGCATGACTGCCTGACCGGAATCCTGAACCGCCGCGGCGGCGACGCGCTGATCACGAGCTGTATCAAAAACGGTGTGCCGGGCGCGTTTATCATCTTTGATATCGACAATTTCAAGCACATCAACGATACCTACGGGCATCAGAGGGGCGATGAAATCCTGAAAGCCGTTGCCTCCTGCCTTTCGGATTCCTTCCGGAAGGAAGACATTGTGACCCGTATGGGAGGCGATGAATTTCTGGTGTATGCGATCCGGATGGTTGACCGGAAGTTTGTGGAGAGCAAGCTCGCGGATGTGGAAAATAATCTGCACACAATTGTGATTGACGCACAGAACGGAGATCATGTAACTGCCAGCATCGGCTGTGCCATCAATGATGGAACCTATATCGACTACTCTGCGCTGTTCCGGACGGCGGACCACATGCTCTACACGGTCAAGCAGACCGGGAAGGATTCCTTTGCCGTAAAAGACGCGTCGTTCCGGAATCAGCCATGATGTTTGATTTCCGAATTATTCTGTCTTTGTATTATATGCTTTAGCATTGTATCTTTTTAGTATTATATAACCTTAGTATTGTATGTTCTTGGCATTGTATGGTTTTAGAATTGCATTGTTTTAGTATTGTATCGCTTTCGTATGATTTTGTTTTTGTAGTTTAACTTCAATTTATTATATCTGACAATTACCGTTAATTATGCTTCATTCATACGATTCACAAACTATTTTCTGCTCTTGCATTCACGAATCTGCCAATTTATAATAAAAACACACGTTGAATCGTCGATACGAAGCCTATACGGAAAATACCATTCTGTAACCGGAAGCATATGCTGCAGATTGGCACGCACACATCAAACCATAGCGCATGCTGCAAACAGATGCGTGTTCTTCAAATGGCAGCGTACACTGTAAACAGCAGCACACTTCCGATCTTAGACTGCGTATCACCAGGATCAGGATATGGAGGCACTAATGGATGACAAACAATTAATTGAAGACCGGCAGTCCGTGCGTGAGTTTAAGAAAAGAACCATTCCGGATGAGGACCTGAATGAGATCCGGAATTTCTTTACAGAGACCAGAAAACTGGTTCCGGATATCCGGACAGAACTGAAGATTTACAATGACAGTGATATGAAGAACCGCCTGGAGGGTGTGGCAGGTTACCGCGGCCTTGCATTCGGCGCTCCGGTCTACCTCGTTGTATTTTCCGAGGATAAGGACGATGATCTCCTGAATGCCGGATATATCGGCGAGCAGCTCTGCCTGAAGCTCACCGATATGGAGATTGATCATTGCTGGCTTACGGTACATGATATCAAAGCCACAAAGCGGGCGCTTCTGGCGGACACCGAGATGAACCCGGCCGTGATTCTTGCTGCCGGCTATGGAAAGGCTGTTTCCGCGAAACCGCGTCTGGATATTGAGACCCCGTCGAATCTTAAGTACAACAAGCGCGCGGAGCATATCGCGCCCAAGATCGCGCAGGATGATATGGTATATTCCGGTTCATGGGGAACGCCAATGGACTGGAGTGAGAATGCGGTGGATCCGCTTCTGGATGAGGCTCTGTATGCTGCGAGTCTCGCTCCGAGCTTTCTGAACCGGCAGCCGTACCGCTATATCGTGCATGGAAGCTATGTTGTTCTCTGCGTAAAGCAGGAGGAAATCACAACCGCTGCAGACACCGCCCTTGACATTGGCGCGACCATGTACAATTTTGACACCATTTACGCACATCGGAATACCGGAAGGAATAAATGGATTATCGGAACACCCGACGACGCGGAGAGCCTGCATGTGCCGGAGGATTACACAATTGTCGCTTACTATCCGATTGTCTGATATCTGATCGTTTAATCTGTGATCGTTTATGCGCCCGAACAGTAATTCTTTCACCGGCGAGAAAGATGCGCCGCCTGGCGCACCAAAGAGAAGGACCGTGGTACCGGATGAATATTTCCGGTGCCACGGTCTTTCTCTTTTACTCTTTTTATCTGATTGTTGCCGGTTCTGCTTCTGGCGTATGATCGTTACCGGCTCTGTTTCTTGTAGTATATGATCATTTACGGCTGTGCTTCTGGATATGGTCGTTAGCGGCTCTGCTTCTGGTATAGGATCATTATTGGCTCTGTTTCTGGATCAGGTCAACTCCGCGGTTGCCTGCGCTGCTATCATTGCTGTTTCCCATTTCCGTTCCGCCGGAAGAATTCTCCAGTACGGCCTGCTGCAGAGCATCCAGAAGAAAGACCCCGTGACGCTCTACCAGATCACTTTTCGGAATCAGTTCGACATCCAGATCCACGGACCCGTTTATTCCGGGAACCGTACCGGAGTCGGTATACTGCCAGAAGCGGTACATATACGGTGTCTGCGGCGTCGTCATGTAGTCGGCGTACCAGACATCATAATTGCCGATCTTTGTCATATCATAGTGCGTTGCCTCCCAGAAGATATTGGAATACACGATCGGATTGTAACCCGCTGCCTTTACTCTCTCACAGAACGCAGATGTATCTGCCGTGTACTGTTCGGCAGACAGATCGTCATGCCGGGAGGTTCCGCTGCCGATCGTCTCGACATCCAGGACAATTCCGAGTTCCAGCGGCTCACCGTTCAATTTTTCTATGATATAGTCCGCCTCTTCTTCGGCTTCCTGTTCGCTGACCGCTCCCGAGAAAAAATACACACCGGCGTCTAGTCCGGCTGTTCTTGCCTCCTTCAGGTTTTCTGCCCAGCGTTCATCTTCGTAAATCGATCCGCTTTCGTATCCTCTGGTTCCGACCCGGATAAAGACAAAATCAAATCCGGCTGCCTTTACCTGCGCCCAGTCGATGTCGCCCTGATACTGTGAGATATCGATGCCGAGGCGTGAAGTGTAAGTATCATCCGAGTACATCATCCGCTGATCCTGACAGGAAAATCCGGACAACTGATATGGGGATTGTACACAAGTGAGATTGCGGTACATGGAATACGTATGTCCGTAAACGTCCTGAAAATAATACAGCTCCTCGCCGGTGGTATCCGGATCCGCGGATGCGGAGGAAGTGGATGAAACCGAATCAGACGAATCCCGGGAATGAGCAGAACCGGATGAGTTCGAGGAATCCGAGGAAACGGATGAAGACGAAGAATCTGAAGAAACCGAACGGGTCACTCCGGAAAGATCGAGCGGAAGACGGGAAGCATTTGTGTCGGTTTCCTTCTCACCGTTTACGCTGCCGCCGTGCGCTGTTCCCGCCTCATTTTCCGACCCGGCTGCATTCGCATGTGATGCGTCCGCAGCAGCCGGACTGGTGCGGGAGGCAGTGCACTGCCCGACCAGTGTAGTCCCAAGTGTAGTTCCAGAATTATTTCCCGATGAAGCCTGAGTTGCAGCTCCGGATGTACTCTGAGATTCAGTCCCTGATGTTGTCCCAGATGCAAGCTGGGATGAAGTCCCTGATGCATTCACGGATGTATTTCCTACTGCGCTTACCGGAAGGGGACCACCTGCAATCATTCCGATGAACAGAACCGCGGTCACAAAATTATGGATGATCTTCCTGCGCTTTTTCCCACAGAGGCGCGATACACTCCGCTCCGTTACATTTTGTGATAAACAGCGGTCCATGCAGCACCTGTCATTTTCTTTGTCTCAAGGTATCTGCAGTTGCTGATACCGGTGATGTCTGCCATCTTCTGATCCACTTCATTGTCCATGAAGATATAGCGATCGCTTCCCAGATATACAGCTGCTCCGGATTCCGGATTCCAGACGATATCTCCAACGGACAGTGACGCCTTCTTGGCTGCGATCTGAGCCTCAATGTTCTGATAGCTGTGCGTACACAGAACATGATCCATGGTGTCCTTTGTGAAGGCGGTGTCCACATCCTTCAGCTCTCCGATGCTCTTAAGCGTCTGGAACAGGAAGGTGTAGCTGTCTTCATCGGTCTTCTTGATCTGACGGATGTTGTCGCTGTACATGTACTGCTTATTGGAAAGCTGATCCACCATCTTCTGCGCAAACGCCGGAAGGCTGGCGTCCTTTGTCTTCAGCCGATATACCTTACGCTGTTTTGAGGTATCCAGCTCGCCGCTTCCAACCTCATCTGTCTGGTCTCCTGCTTTATTGCCAGAAGCCTTGTCCGCGTCCGTCTCCTTAGCCTGCCATACGAGATCAGCGGTCCGGTAAACCGCTGCCCCGGAATTGTCGGTATACAGGATGATGTCGCCGGCTTCCAGCTTTTCCGGATCCGTCTCTGCGTCGGATGCCTCCGCAAAGCCATGTTCCGTCAGCTCGGAGACGATGCTGTTCTGATCAAAAGGATTACGGTCACTCTCCGCCAGGAGATAACCGTTGTCATACAGCGCATAGAAAATCAGGGAATACGCATCCACGTCTGGATTATTGCGGCGGTTTACGGTGCTGTATCCGTGGGATTGATCTGCAGTATAGGCTGCGAGCCAGTCCATGTATGCCTTGACATCCTTGTTCTGCTCCAGAATGTAGCTCTGGTATCTCGGCCAGAAGACCTGCAGCGCATATGCGGTCCGCTCCGCGGCACGTGTCTCCGTGTATGCCGGACGCTCATAGTATGTGCAGAAAAAAGCAGCGGCAGCGCCCGCGCCCTCAGCTGTGTTCGGAAGTCCCTTCAGATACGCATAGACAGCGGGATAATTGGTTTCCAGGTCATATTTGAGATAATACATCTGGCCGTCAATGGTTGTGTAATCTCTTCCGTTGGCGCCGCACCAGTTCGCAAGGCTTGTAAAATTCCCTCCGGTCCACTGAGCGAGCCCGTAAGCAATGCCGTTTCCGCCAACTGCCTTATACTGGAACATGGTCTCCTGGTAAAAATTTGCGAGGAGTCCGGACGCTGCGGCATTGTTGAGACCGAGAACCTCTGTCAGATACGCGAAAGTCTCCTTCTCAGCAGCAGTCTGATCTACCGTACCCGCAACTCCTGCGGGAACGACCGGCTGTATGGACTGTTCATTCTGTGCAGCCCGCTCTGCTTCCTGCTCAGCCTGAGATCTCGTGGCATCACTGACTTCCGTAGACTTCTTGTCGGAATCGTCACTCTGATCTTTACCTGCGGCGTCCGCGTTTCCAGATGCAGCCTCCTTTGTGCTGTCCGTGCCGCCGGACGTATTCGTATTCGTATTGGAACCATTCTCCCCGGAAGTATTTGTGGCGGAATCATTCGAAGCGGCGGTGCCGGATCCGGCAGACGAAGAAGAAGTCGCGTTATCCCCGGACGCAGCGTTTTCCGGCGTTTCAACGGAGCCGGATGAGGTGTTTCCTGCGGAAGATGAGGAAACGGCTGCGCTGCTGTCCTGTGAGGAGGAAACCGATCCGGAAGTGGACGCGGAAGCATAATCTGCACCTGAGGATGCAGAAACCACTCCGGAAGCAGATGATACAGAGGTGACGTTTGAATTTTCTTCAGCATAGGCAGGCACTGTCTGAGATGCGATCATGCCCGCGGCTGTCAGAGCCAGTATAATTTTCTTATAGTGCATTTTTGTATAATCTCCTTTAAGCTCCTATTATAATACTATTCGTTCCGGTTCCACAACCGGACAATTCAATTTTTACCATACGTAAGCTGCTTTTTACGTTCGATCAATTGATTTTTTACATTCGACGGGCTGGTTTCCGTACATGACGAGCTCTGATATGCATTTGATCCGGTGATGAGCTGAATCGGTAAACTTCCATTCTTCCATTTAATTTATGAGAAAATCAGCTGATAGATCTGTCCCCATTCGTCGGCTGCCTCTTCGCTGCCCTCGTCTTCCGACCTGTCGATGAACATCGGAACATTCATCTGCAGAGAGCTGTTGACATTCTTGTCAAACGCTTCCTTCTGGTCTTCAGAGAGGATCTTTCCGTCCTCGATGATCAGGTCTGTGCCGCCTTTCAGAAGCGCCTTGAGATCCCAGTCATCATACGAGCCTGCGTCCGTTTTGTCAAATGCGGATGTCAGGTTTTCCTTCTGCAGCAGCTTTTCTGCGCCTTCTGACGCGAGAAAAACGTTTGTCGCAGGTTTACGGATGACTACCGCTTCCTTCCCGATTCCTGCCATAAGTTCCGCATCCTCGGGAGCTATAAGATACTTGACAACCGGATTCTCATACAGGTCCGACCCGGAGGACGAATCCCGCAGAATGACTTCCACAAGATCGACGCCTTGATCATACCGGAAAATACGGAAGAGGGAGGCATGCTGCGGCGAGATCTCGGACTGATATTCAAGTCCCGGAATCTGCGGCGCCGTATCATCAAGGGAATTGTACTGTGCAGATAGTCCGCTGCTCTCACTGCTGGAATCAGCGCTTCCGGCGTCCTTCACTCCGAAATACATGGTATAAGTGATCTCATACGGTGTGGACATTGCGGTCGTGCAGCCAATCACGGTATTGTTCTGATTCAGCGAAACCGGTATGCGGAATGCACCGCTTCCGCTGCTGCCATTGATCTTCAGTCCTTCTGCCCGTACATAGATGTAATGGGTGCTGCTGAACTTGATGTCCGCGTAGCTTCGGCCATTTTTCACTGTGATGCCGGTACAGCTGATCTCTACGCGTCCTGAGCCGCCGCTCCAGCTGAATGGATCCGGCGTATAATCACCGTCTGCCAGGTCTGTCTGGTTGTCAAATCCATTTTCTTCCGCGGCCTGTTCCACAGAGGAACTTTCAACCGAGATGCTGCTCACAGCGCCGCTGTCTGTGACGACATCTTCTATGGCGGATAATGAACCGGATCCAGACTGCGCAGCGGACGATGCTGCAGATTCAGACTTCGTAACGGTTGATGCGGTCTCCTGCGGCTCTAAAGATCCCGATGAGATCTTCCCGCCTGCGGCAGCGTGATTACCGCATGCCGCCAGCATGCTGGCGGATACTGCAAGACTGAAAATGATTGAGAGATACTTTGTTCGATTCCTGATCATGTAATTATGCCCCTTTCTTGCATTGAGCTTTATTATGACTGAGTGCTTTCGTTCATTTTAATAATCTTGTCTCAGTGCACTCATTATTCTCTTTCTTCTTATCGCTTCGACTTTCTTCTTATTCGTTTTTCTCTTTTCTCATTTTTCTTCTTTCTCGTTTTCTTCCATTTCGTTTTTCTCTTTTCTCGTTATCTTCCATTTCATTTTCTTTCATCGGTTCTTTCCCGATCCCAGAAGGATTTCTGCTTAACGCGGAATTTTTCCTCTCTGAAGGGAGTAATGCCCTCTCGACAATATGATCGCCGGCTGCATTCGCGGCGGCTGGGCTGTCCTTCTTCGTGCTCTTGTCTCCTGGAAGTGCGTTGTCCATCATCTGCGTCTCGTTCGCATAGGGAACCTGCATCTGATAACCGTCGATCAGACTTCCGATCGAGGCATTCAGAACACGGTCGATCTGATTCTGTGTGACGTTCTGAGCCTGATATTTCGTCGCCCCGGATTCAAAATTGATCAACAGATGATCTCCTGCGGAGTCAAGATCCTCGCTCATATTCGGGATACGCAGGCTTCGGACAAGGACCGGATTGCGGAACCAGCCGAGATACTTGTTGTAATGAATCCGGTAAATTCTGAGATAGGATGTGTTGTTGCGGCCGTAGGAGGATGACGTGATCACATACAGACGTCCTTTATGCTTCACAATCTGCGCTCCCTGGGTAAAATAGCTGAGGTAGAGCTTGTATGTCACGACCTTCCCGGTCTTCAGGCTGTAGACCGTCGCGTAGCTTCTCGGATAGAAACTGTTGGCATTGAAGCTCCCGACAAAGAGTGTGTTTTTATATATGAAGATAAATGACGGAATGGTATCACAGGACAAATACTTGACCAGAGGTACATAGACAGAATCTCTGTTCTGGTTGACATACTTCCGGAGATCACGCATGGAGATCTGCCATATGCGGTAGACACCGGTCGGGTTTTCCGGCTGATCCGATTTGTTCGTCCTGGGAACCCGCTCATCCTTGAGACTGGAGTCCGCGATATAGACACGGTTTGTTCTTGTACTGTAGGCGAGCGCGCCGACATGACAGCGGGTGCTCAGCGCAAGGGTCGTGAGGTATTTTCCGGTGTCCCGGTCCAGCACATAGATTACGGAGCTTGTCCATACCTTATCTGAAGAACTGTATGCGGAAATCAGGATATAGTTACCCGCTATGCAGATTCCCTGCGGCACCATGTAGGGAGTAGCCATTCCGGAGACGTTCGTCTGTCTGAGGCCGGGAATCACATAGGAATCGTTCTGATACAGGGATCTGCTGAAGAAGCGGAACTGAGACCAGCTGTTCGTGCTGTTGATCAGATTGTAATAATTGTCGTCGAAGGTACTTCCCGTGTACGTCATGACGTTCGGATCGGATTCCGGGTCGTCCGGATTGACCAGCGAAAGCGAGCTCTGATAGAATTTCCAGAGATCATCGGTCTCTGTTTCCTTCCATCTGACCTGCCCGCTGTAGGTTCCGATCGTATAGGATTTATGAAACATACATAGAAATGAGGTTCCGATCAGTGCGGAGAGAAAAAAGAAAAGAGTGATCCGTGCCGTGAACCGGAGCGTTTTCGCAGTATATCTGCATCCCCCGGGCGATTGATGCTCTGAGAATCCCGGGAATACAACATCTTCAGTTCTTCGTTCTTCCCTGTTCTGCACGGTTTCCAGTTACCTTTCTGATGTCCTTTTCCTATTATACAAAAAAAACGGATGACTGAACACCCGTTTTTTCTGATTCTTTGTGTGAACATCAATTTCTGATTTCTTATTCGATAGTCTGCTTTCCAGGCTTACAGCTTTGTCCTCGCTTTTTCTTTTTCGTATTTTTTTACTGCTATGCCTTCGCATTTTTCATTTTTCACTGTTGTGCCTTCGCCTTTTTCTTTGCGAGAGAGAGCCGCTCCCTCTCCTCTTCCTCCTCCTGCAGCTGCTTCCGGGTCTTATTCTTCTGAATAAAATAAGCAAGCTCGGAGTTCTTGATGGCAAGATTAGCCCGATAGGTGTCCAGCTCGTTCTTCAGATGCAGCCGGTTGTTGTAGCTTTCCATGACTCCGGTATCGTCCAGCATGTGATTCGAAGTCAGAAAAGCAAGACTCATAACCTTGCTTCCTGCCGGGAACGCAACGGTCACCTTGTCGTCGTTTTGACTGGTAATCTTTCCTTCCCCGAACTTTCTGTGAGAGACAGATGCTCCGATTATATCCGCGCTGCCTGCATTTCCGATTTGCTCCTGCAGCATCCGGATATGATCCTCAATGTAGGAAATCTCATTTTCGATTTCCTGCTTCTTCTCTTCCTTCTCCTGCTTTGTGCGGGATGCCTTGGTGCGGTGAACGAAGGGGTGATCCATATAGTAATCATAGGTGTCGGCGGTGTACATGATATCAAATGCAAGAATGTGGCATTCAGGGTCAATTTTCTCAAGCCCCGGCATATTGTACTCCTCTGCCTGACTCACCAGCTCTTTTTGAACAATTTCGAGAAGCTCCGGACGGGTGCGGATCACTTCGGCAAGCTCACGGCACATCCGATAGTAGGCATCCAGACGAAAGGCCTTCCCGCTGCTGAAGTTCTCGGAAAATTCGACAGAATCGGCAAAATTCGATGCTGTCGTCGGTTTGTAGATGAAGTCCTTCTGCGGGAAGATCAGTCCGAGGTAAGAAAGCGCGGAACGTGAATTCTGAAGATAACCTTTACCGTTTGACCGGCTTTCCAGGAGACTGTTAATCTTGTGGATAAAGGTAAAGGTGTGTTCTCCTCGTGCTTTATCATCCTCTCCCGTCTCCTCCGTGAGGATCCGGAAGGCCTCACGGACTGCCTCCTGATGATTGCTGCGCTCATCACAGAGCATCATGATGCCGTTGTTCGGCCACCAGAAGCTGCTGGAGATGAGGTTGCCACTGTCCTTGAAACAGGACTGGAACATCCCGGCAAAATCCGCATTCTCCAGATTCCAGTATTTTCTGCACTTCCACGCAGAGCGCCACTTGAAGAGTTCGTCATGTTCTTTCCCGGCTGTTTTGTCAAACTTGTCAATATAGAAATTGATGATTTCATTTGTTTTGTCAATGTTCATATGAACTTCCTCTCATTTAAAGACATAGCCCAAGTAGCCCTTGCACATTTCACATATTTATAATTTTAGCACACTTCATTCGGAAAGATAAATAAAAATCCGAAGTTTCGACAGATATTTTGATCATTAATACTGAAAACAGCCTTGTCCAAAAACCGCGCAGCATAAACCACATCCTCTTCCTGTCATGTCCTCTGAAATTATTTCAATAGTACATCAGCACCTGTTCTCATTAATCTTTCAGGCGGCATGTCTGATCAGGTTCATTGCGATTTCAAGCTCATTCAAACATATATATTTAGATATCAGGCTGTTTTCGTAAAAGTTTTCGGAATTATTTTGATAGAATTGCTTGCAATGAAGCCCGGCTGTTGTTATAATCACACCAAATCAAGGCAAAGTTTTTCACCTTGGTTCAGGATGATTACCTCATCTTGATCATCTCCCCCATTTAAGGAGCCTCTGTCTGAGATCAACAGGCAGCGGATCTTTTTTGTATATTCTCGTGTATGCATTCAATTAATCTATATACATTCTATATTTCATTTTATTTTCAGATTAATACTTGACAAATAGGCATTACGTCTGTATTATATAGTTAACAGCAAAAAGAAACAAAAGAAACGGAGGAGCAGTCCATTGCACATCTGATCAAGACCTAAGTAACCATCCGATAAATAAAAGAAAAGGAGGTTAAAGCATAATGATAAAGAAAGTAGAGACGATAAGGGCAGTTCATTAAAAGAGGATGTTGATGACGAGAAAATCAACATCCTCTTTTTATTTACGCGAACAGTGAGCCGCAGCCGAATGCGAAGTATTCGTGTGCGGCGAGCGTCGCGATAGCGAGATAAAACTCGCGCAGCGTGTTTTATCTCGTTACTGTCTTTTTCTGCTTGTTTCTGTTTTGCACTCTTTTGTCCTGCAAGGTTGTTTTTTTCTTCTGATGAACTATAATACATAACTATGTGCGGCTTTTTCGTATTCGGCTGCATCAGATCAGGCGTTTTCTTGATCGCTTAATAATCATATCGACCTGTTAATAAAGGAAGGATTTTATTTGGAACAGCCTGTAACGTATCACAAGAAAAGAAAACACATTCAGATGTCTGAATCAAATGCGGTGATGATTGTGCTCACTGCCTCAGGAGGGCTGCAGGACGCTTACTCCTATTTCGTGCGAGGCAGGGTTTTCGCGAATGCGCAGACCGGAAATCTGGTTCTCATGGCACAGCATTTTTTCACAGGAGACGTGACCGGAGCTCTGCACTATCTGATCCCGCTGACTGCATTTGCACTCGGCGTTCTTGTTGCCGAGCAGATCCGCGCAAGAATCCGGTCAGACGGGATGATTCACTGGAGACAGGTTATCGTCCTTATCCAGATCCTGATGCTCCTCGTGGTTGGTTTTCTGCCGATCAATGATATCGTCAACGTCTTTGCCAATGCCCTGACTTCTATGGCCTGCGCAATGCAGGTTCAGGCATTTCGGAAGGTTAACGGTTACGCATACGCCAGCACAATGTGCATTGGAAATCTTCGAAGCGGGATGGACGCACTGAGTGCCTACCTTCGTACAAAGGATAGAAAGCATCTCAGAAGATGCAGGCAGTATTTTCTGGTTATCCTTGTCTTTGTTCTGGGAGCAGGTGTCGGAGGTTTTCTTGCCTCCCGTGTCGGAGCCGGAACTGCACCGACAGGCAGACAGATCATATGGATCTCCTGTGCACTGCTCGCGGTGAGCTTTGTTCTGATGCTCGTCCGTGAGGAAGAAAAAATAGAAAAAGTCACTGATCAGGATGAACTCCGGGCAATCAGCGACTTAAAGGAAAAATTCAAAAAAAATTTGTGAGATGAATATTGAATAAGTTGAACGCTGCTGTACACCGGATGAATCCGGCTTACGGCGGTGTTTTTTTCGTGGTGTCTTTATCAATCTTACGGCGGTGTATTTTTCGTAGTGCCTTTATCTATGAAGTCGGGCCTCTTGGAATGCTGGGACAGTCTGCTGCAGCAACTCCATCCTGATAAAAAATAAAAACGCCGCCACATGCGAAATGTGTGGTTCGGTCTGGGCTAAAGCCTATAACAAAAAAGCCTGCCGAAGCAGACTTTCATAAGATCAACACATACCTTCAAAACTGAACACACAAACTCTTCCCGGGAATCCGTCTCCGGATGCCCTTCTTCCGTTCCAACTTATGCTTCAGGTCAAACCCTCGACCGATTAGTAACAGTCAGCTCCATGCCTTACGGCACTTCCACCTCTGCCCTATCAACCTTATCGTCTTTAAGGG
>NZ_JBQKIK010000027.1:0-48881 GCF_052117805.1 Bilifractor sp. LCP21S3_F8
TTCTTATAAGCTATGTCCTCCGATCTGATAGATTATAGAAAGTAATATTCTACCATAATCGGGACATTTTCATTTGTGGTACATCAGGACTTTATCATTTATGGCTTATATTTTACCGAACAAACATTCGTTTTTTATTGACACGTTTACAGAAGTGTAATATAATCGCAATATAAGAACAGGTGTTCGGAACCTGTGTTCGGGTTTTTCTGTTAAGCATTTTAATTGAGGGGGCAGATTTATGATTTCGAATAATTATTCCGTACATTCCCGTCGTATTTACTATAATTCAGCATATTCAGGATCAGACAGATCAGGATCGGCTAATTTTGCCAGAAGAGACGCTGCTGATCGCGCCGCAGGATATCGCCGTTCCAGTGGAAGAAGATCGCTCCGGAGAGAACAGCAGAGAAAACTTCGCCATATGAAGAGAGCTATTGTCATAATGATGATTTTCCTCGCTGCAGTCCTTCTGCTGCTCCACTTTACCGCGAACCGCACGGAAGCGGAGAAGGTGAATGTTCCCACCTACAAGTATTATACCAGTATCGAGGTGGATCAGGGCGAAAGCCTCTGGTCCATTGCCTCCGATCATATGTCGCCCGAATACAGGGATATCTACGACTACATGAGCGAGATTGCCTCTATCAACCATCTCCACGGAGATCAGCTCGACAGAGGGCAGCGGATTATCATCCCCTACTACTCCACGGAGCTCAAGGAATGATCCATACCTTTTCATCCCGTTGGAATCGAATCCTGCGAAAGGATACGATAAAGGCATCAGACAGCCCATGCAGGCCCATGAGAATCGATCGGAGTACCGGAAGCGCCAGAAAGTCTGGAAATCATCAGAGGCGTGGAGATCATCTGCGCCTTTAACACTCGACGCATAGACAACAGCAACGGACTCTGCTATGCTAAATGAAAGGATACAAATGGTGTGACAAATACGATAAACATCGGGGATACAAATACGAATTGAAGACAGAAGCGATAAATAAAAAAAGTTCCTTTGAAAGAATCTATGAGGTCGTGCGGCAGATTCCCGCAGGCAAAGTGGCGACATATGGTCAGATCGCGTCTCTTGCCGGCAATAAACGGTGGGCGCGCGTTGTCGGTTACGCCCTACACGTGAATCCCGACCCGGAACACATACCCTGTTACCGTGTCGTTAACCGGAATGGACAGGTTTCTCCCGCCTTCGCGTTTGGCGGAAGAAACCGTCAGATCGAACTTCTTGAAGCAGACGGAGTGCCCTGTCCCGATGGGATTGTAGATCTGGCAAAATATCAGTGGAAGAGATTTTCTCTGGCCGACTTTCAATAAGCCTATCAGAACACCAGATCCTGTTCTTGTCTTCCAGCCTCTAATGCCCGTCCGTCAAAATCCGTCAAAGGGAGATCCTTCCATAAGAACGGACTCTCCCATATGAGACCCGGCATTATACCGATTGTGGTGCCTCTCTTCCGGGGCATTACGGTTTATTTCTCCTCCGATTCAGATCCATCCTCAAGTGCTTCCGGAGAGATGACCCTGCCGTCTCTCCAGATCCGCTCCAAATCATAGAACAGACGATTTTCCTCATCAAACAGATGAACGACGATATCACCATAGTCAAGCAGAATCCAGTTCGCGTTCTGATACCCTTCTGTGCTTCTGGCATGAACACCTGTTTTGTCAAGTGCCTCATCAACGGCATCTGCCATCGCCTGAACCTGACTGCGGTTAGATCCGCTGGCGATAATAAAGTAATCCGCCAGTGTCGAGATATGAGAAATGTCGATGACCTTGATATCAATAGCCTTTTTCTCTTCCAGTGCTTTTACGGCAATATCTGCCATTTCTCTGGGCTCTGTCATTTTTTCCTCCTTAATAAATCCGTAGCTTATACAGTTTGTGGCACGATGTATCATCCGGCATTAATCGATGTGTTTCGTGAGCGTCCGATAGTAGTCATATGCTGAAAGCGTCGTCTCGTCCATTGACTTCGGATTTTCACTGAGATACTGCACCGTATCCTTCAGGATCATATACATGCATTCATTAATATCGCAGAATGCGACTTTCCGTATCTCCGCCAGATGAGGAGCCTTATCACGATTCGGTTCGATATAGTCCGCGATAAACGTGATTTTCTCAAGCGTTGTCATCTCCGGCTTTCCTGTCGTATGCCAGGTAATGGAATCCAGAACCTCCGTATCCTGGCACCCGTAGTCCTTCCTTGCAATATACGCGCCGAGCTTTGCATGAAGCAGCACCGGATGCTCCAGTTCAAACTTTTTCACCGGAATATTCTTCTTGGTGCAGATTTCAATTTTCTGCGCATTCGGTATGCACTTTGCACAGTCGTGCAGAAGTCCCGCCATCCGCGCCTTCTTCAAATCCACATCATAGCGCATTGCAAGTGCGCATGCCGTATAAGTGACTCCAAGCGTGTGGCGGTAACGGCTGTCCGTCAGTTCTTTCTTTAACTTGGATTCGATTGCATTCCACTCTGTTTTATCTTTGCCCATTTTCTGTCCTTCTTTGAACATTTTCTATGCTGATCATCTGCCCATCAGTTAACAGGGCTGTATTATCTTTTTCCGGAGCACGCCACCTTCTCCTTATTCTCAGCGGAAGACAGATAAATCCTGTTTTTCCGGATATATTCCCGCACCGGATCCGGAAGATAATATCTCGCCGATATTCCGTTTCGGATCAGCTCGCGGATATGCTTGGAGGAGATATCCAGATTCGGAGTGTCAAGCTTCAGGAAGTCTCCGTGAAACTCTTCTCTCCGCTGATCCAGAAGCCTGTTGAAGACATCCGGATCTGTCTGATTTCTTGTCGCGACAACGATATGGGCAGCATTGACAATTCTCTGCGGTTCACGCCACTGGTCAAAATCAAACAGAGAATCTGCACCCATGATAAAATAAAAATCCATGTCCGGATTTTTCTTCCGCAGCATCTCCAGTGTTCGATACGTGTAGCTGTAGCCATCCTCATTCATCTCAAAAAGAGAGAGCTCAAAGCCCGGATTCGATGCGATGGCCAGTCTTACCATATCCACCCGCTGTTCATCTCCGGCTCTTCCGGCACGGTTCCTTTTGTGAGGCGGGTTGCCTGCAGGCATGAAGAAAACCTTATCCAGACGAAACTGCTGCCTCGCTGCCTCTCCCAGTATCAGATGCCCGATGTGAATCGGATCAAAGGTTCCTCCCATGATACCGATCTTTCGTTTTCTCTCTTCTGACATAGAAATCCCCTGTCCCAAATACCCATATGAACGGTTCCGTATCAGATGATGTCCGCAGCGCCGCCCTATCCCCGGTATGCCCGTTCTGCGGCACTGCCCGCAGGGAGTGCGAACGGAACAGCAAGGCCGACGAAGCCGGTCACCTCTTAACGGCGCAGAAGCTGTGAAGTGACGCGGGAACTTATACATATTATTGCGTCCCGTCTACGGGGTATGACGGTTTTTATTATAATAGGTGCGGACCTCTTGCCGGCCTTTTACTTCGGGAATACAATTTTCCTGTCATCACCCTGTCCCTCTTTATACAGAACGATCTTCTTGCCGATGATCTGTACAATCTGGGATTTGGTCCTCTCCGCCAGCATCTGTGCCATCTCCTTTGGATCGTCCATGCAGTTCTGAAGGATGCCGATCTTTATCAATTCCCTCGCGGCAAGCGCAAGGCGGACATTTTCCGTCAGTTCCGGCGTGATTCCGCTCTTTCCGATATGAAGAATAGTATCCACGTTCATTGCCAGCCCTTTCAGGTAGGCTCTCTGTTTACTTGTCATCTGATTCTCCTGTTTTTATCTATCAATGTCATTTACGCGGCTCTCCTATACATCTGACAGACAGCCGCTGTCCTTTGTTCGTTCTCTCTCCGGCAGCGCTCACGTCCCGCCGCCCTTTGTTCATTCTCTCTCCGGCAGTACCCATGCCCCGCGGCCCTTCAGATCATCAAAACGAAGCTTTGACGCCTCCCGGCATTCCCGGAACGCGATTTCCTGATAATTGTCCTCATCGTCGGTGTGAAGAGAAAAATACTTCTCAACCCGGATCGGACTCTCTTCAAAAGCCGTAATCGCATAATGACGTGTAACCTTCTCCCTGGTTTCATTTACCCTTATGGAAAAAGAAGTGATCTGAGAAGTCTCGCAGAGAATCAGATGTCTTCCCTGCAGATTACGGAACAAAAAGCCGCAGGAATTATTTTCCTGTTCCAGATACTGCTCAAGCTGCCACGGAGAATCCGCATCCGGCTCGTCCATCCAGGTTCTCAGTTCAAAATTGCAGTTTGCGAACGGTTCTATCGTCTGGCGAAAGACCAGAAGATGCTCATTGCGCGGCGCCCCGAACCACTCTCTCTTCGAGGTGAACCGGATCCCTTCCCAGGTGAATTCCGCATCTCTGCAGAAAATATCGAAAGGCGGAATCTTCCGTGTCTCCGAGTAGGTCTCATCCCTGTCGGAATGGCTCAGGTAATTAAATTCCAGATTTCTGACTTCCGGCAGCTCCTGCCAGATCTCGATCAGCCCCATTTGCAGGCACCTCCGTTACTTATACAGTATGTGGCAGCCGCGGGAATTGCGAAGCAGCTCCCGCACCTGGCTTTATACATATTGTGGCGCCCCGCTTGCGGGGCATGAACGTTTACTTATAATAGTCAAAATGAAGTCCGTACATCCGTACTGTATCGCCGTCCTGAATACCTGCCTTCTCGAGATCACTGAGAATACCGGAATCCTTCAGGAACTTCTGGAAGAACTGGAATCCCTTCTCGGAATCCAGATTCGTGTATCCGAGCATCTTCTCGATCTTTGGTCCCTCAACGATGTAGGTGTGATCCTCCGTCTCTGACTTTGTGACGGTATAAGGAAGGTTGTCCTCGGGGATCATGATTTCCGGATCAAACTCCTGCGCGTACAGCTCCGTATTCTTCGGGATCTCATCCAGACGGTTCTGTACATAGTATAGCAGTTCTTTAATTCCTTTTCCAGTCGCAGCCGAAATCGGGAATACGCGAATGCCCTTCGGCTCGAACTCCTTTTTCAGCCTCTCCACCGGATCCTCTGTTCCATCCTCCGGGAAAATCAAATCAACCTTGTTTGCAGCGATCACCTGCGGCAGCTTCTCAAGGTTCGCATTGTATTTCTTCAGTTCGCCGTTTATGGTATAGATGTCTTCCACAGGGTCCCGTCCCTCTGTACCCGCGGCATCCACGAGATGGATCAGCATCCGGCAGCGCTCAATGTGACGCAGGAACTCGTATCCCAGTCCCGCTCCCGCAGAGGCTCCCTCAATCAATCCCGGAATATCTGCCATGACAAATCCATTGCAGCCTTCCAGGTCAACTACACCGAGATTCGGAATCAAAGTTGTGAAATGATACTCGGCAATCTTCGGCTGCGCATTGCTGACTCTCGACAGCAGTGTTGACTTGCCGACACTCGGAAAACCAATCAGTCCCACATCGGCAATCATTTTCAGCTCCAGCCTCAGCTCAAGCTCTCTGGACGGCTGACCCGGCTGCGCGTACTTCGGTACCTGCATGGTAGGCGTCGCGTAATTCATATTACCCTTGCCTCCCCTTCCGCCCTTCAGAAGCACCACACGGGTGTTTTTGCCGGACATATCCGCGATAACCTTCCCGCTTTGTGCCTCATAGATCACCGTTCCGTCCGGAACCTTCAGGACAACGTCCGCTCCGTCCTTCCCGGTACAGCGCCTTTTTCCGCCCTCCTGTCCATCCTCCGCCTTGAATTTGTAATGATGACGAAAGCTGGCAAGCGTATTCAGTCCGGGATCCACCTCGAAAATGACACTTCCGCCATTTCCTCCGTTTCCGCCGTCCGGTCCGCCTGCCGCCACAAACTTCTCACGGCGGAAGCTCACATGGCCATCCCCGCCCTTTCCGGATTTCACCGCAATTTTCGCACGATCTGCAAACATAATGATCACCTCAGTTCATAAAAAAAGAATGTAACTTATATCGCCGACTCAGAAAAAATAAACAACAACTACAAAAACACATGGGTAGGCCATATAAATTGCATTCTCAACAATAATTTGCCCTGTTCCGCGCTTCTGGCCCCTGCAATTCTCTGTATAGCACAGGCAGCCTAAGCTTCGCGTCTGGCACTGCCGCAGTTCTTTGCCCACATAGCAGAAAGAGCCGTCACAGCGAATGTGACAGCCCTTATGTTTCAAAAATTATTCAGCTGCTTCAGCCTGCGGAATAACAGAACAGATCTTTCTGTCTCTTCCCTTACGGGTAAATCTCACGATACCATCTGCTGTAGCAAACAGAGTATCATCTTTACCAAGGCCTACATTCAGACCCGGATGAATATGAGTTCCACGCTGTCTGTAAAGGATGTTGCCGGCTTTTACAAGCTGTCCGTCTGCTCTCTTGGCGCCCAGTCTCTTGGACTCGGAATCACGGCCGTTCTTTGTAGAACCTACTCCCTTTTTATGAGCGAAGAACTGAAGATTTAAATTCATCATTTCTTACACCTCCACGAAATTAACATCAATGAAGTCCTGATAGGACTCTTCTTCCTGCATATCGGAAAGGGTGGAAGCCAATGCCCGAAGCAGCAGCTCCGATCCGTCAGACGGAATGCCCTTTACACGGACACAAATCACCGCATTCTCAGGATCCGAGGATTCCTCTATCTGATCTCCGGTAAAACGATCCAGTGAATTCACTGTGTGAATGACCAGAGCAGATATGGCTGCACAGACGATATCCTCGCCCGCCTCCGCATATCCGGAATGATCTCTTGCCTCAAAGCCGGTAATCCTGCCGTTCCGATTCTGATAAAAAGTAACCTTGGTCATTTAAGCATTGATCTTGCTGATCTGTACCTTTGTGTACTGCTGTCTGTGACCGTTCTTCTTATGATAGCCGGTTTTTCTCTTGTACTTGTAAACGATTACCTTCTTCGCCTTTGCATTGGCAAGAACCTTTGCTTCTACAGAAGCACCGGCTGTCTCGCCGCCGACTTTGATGGTATCATCGTCGCGAACTGCAAGTACCTGATCAAATGTTACTGTCTCTCCAGCCTCTGCACCGAGCTTCTCAACACGGATAACATCGCCTTCGGAAACCTTGTACTGCTTTCCGCCAGTTGCAATAATAGCGTACATATAGGACACCTCCTACTTTCTAAAACTCGCCAGATCCGGTGGCCTGCATGAATTCAGGCAGACTCTTATACCTCTCTGTGCGGCATACTTTGATATTATTGCATATGGCTTGATAATTGTCAACCAGAAAATCAAAAAATATGACTCGTTAATGCAGCTCACACTCCAATCACAAAGCCGCAGAATCCTCCTCCTGTCAGGAATGAGACTTATCCGGGACGTCCTTTCAGAAATAGCTGCTCGCAATGGTCTCTGAGGAACAGATCCGTGGAGAACGCCACCCGAAGATGCTCTCTCAGGAATGACCCCTGGGAACCTTTCCGAGCATATCCCTTTCATATGTGCGGTCGGCCACCATAAGCCGGATAAAGGTATACAGAAGAATCGGCACGCTCCCCCAGATCGCTCTGACCGAAAAAACCTCGCACAGCAACGTGGAAAGAATTCCTCCGGCCAGGAAAAACAGAATCATTGACCCATGCATCTTCCAGCGGAGTGCAGCCTTCGGATCCTTATCCCGCACAGCCTTGACCAGATTGCTGCCCGTCTGGCGGATATGATTAGTCACAAAGGTAGTTGCCATCGGAATTCCCTCATTCTGACGGAAGGTGTTGAATTGCATGGAACAGATAAAATTCAACGTAACCTGGCAGATCTGGTCAGGAGCGTTTTCCGGAAGAGCTCCGAGCAGGATCGCCACAGGGATCTCAAATCCAACCAGAATCGTGTCCCAACGCAGCATATGCAGCTGCTTCACTCGTTTGGCCAGAAACTCTGACAGAATTGCGCCGGCAAAGTAGGCAGAAATCGGTATCAGCAGGTATAATGCCTTATCCCAGTCTCTCTCGCCGATCGCCATGGACAGAAGAACGACATTTGCCGTCTGTGCGTTGCAGAACACACCACCCCGAACCATGAAGGTATATGCTCCGTAATAACCGCCTACCAGGATCAGCGACCAGAAAACCCAGTGCTTCTCACACTCCAAAAAAAATTCCCGATGTGCATCATGTTCGGATAGCTCTTTTGCATTATGTCTCATTTCGATTGCCTTTTCCAATTGTCTCTAAGGCAGAACCGCTCTTCCGCAGGTGCATCGAACTGCGCCGTCTGCATAATAAGCGGAAAAAGTACAGACAGTACCTGCGTCTTTGCGTTCCTGTCTGTACTTTAATGTTATACCGTGATTCATGTTATACTGTGATTTTATGATTGATGGTAATCGCCAGGCTTCCGGGCCCGATATGGCATCCGATGACAAGAGAAAGCGGATCGCCCTTGATTTCGTCATTCGGGAAGGCTGCCTGTATCTCATCCACCCACTCTTTCACTTCTTCGGGATCGTCTCCCTCAGAATATGAATAACGGATGGTATATTCTCCTTTATCCACAAATTCCTTAAATCTTCCGGTCATGTCCTTCCGCACAGCGTCCAGCATGATTTTCTTCGCCTGCTTTGTACCCCTGGCTTTCGCGTAAGCATCCAGCTTTTCGCCCTGAATCTGCAGTACCGGTTTGATGTGAAGCACACTTCCGATCAATGCGGCAGCAGCTGTGATGCGGCCGCCTCTTTTCAGATATTTCAGAGTATCTACCATAATATATATGCTGGAATTGAACTTGTCCTCTTCCAGCTTCTCGCGGATCTGTTCTGCATTCCACCCGGCATCTCTCAGCGTCTGTGCGTCTTCCACCGACTGGCGCATGGTAACGGAAATCCTCTGGTTATTCACCACCTGAACCTTGCCGTCATAGTTCTCCGCCAGCAGCCTGGCCGTCTGATAGGAATTGGAAAGTCCGCTGGAGAGCGGAATGTATACAATCTCATCATTCTCTCTGAGCACTTTGTCCCAGAGATCCGTAACCTCGGCGGGAGCCGGCTGAGAGGTGGAGACACTGACATTCGGGTCCTCAAGCTCCTTGAAAAATTCCGCCTGCGTTATATCAATATCTTCACGAACCACCTTTCCGTTGATCAGAAATGACATCGGCAGCACATATACCCCGAGCTCCTTCGCCATTTTCTGTGTGATTCCGCTGTTACTGTCGGTTACGATTGCAACCTTCGACATGAAATATCCTCCTCACCCTGCTTGTAAACATATTATTAATTCATTTTACAATAGCCCCGATAAAATGCAAACACCCACTTTTAAAAAATTGTGTCCTCATCAGGTTTTTCAAAAACCGCTCAGGAAAAGGAAAAAACCCCTATTTTAGTCTGCAGAGCAAAAAAAACAAAAAGCAGAAAGACGGCGCTTCCTGACGAAATAATGCCCATAACGGCTATCCTTATCTGCGGATCAAAAGAAAAAGAATTCCGGTCAGAAGGATCACCCCGGTCGGCACCAGAATCTGTGCCAGCCGTTTTTCCTCCAGACCCGGTTCGATAAAAGCAGGCTTCTTCCACGTGACGGATCTCCGGATCAGCCAGCATCCCGTGTAAATCAGTATTGGAATCGGAATACCGTAAAACAGCAGAGAAACTCCGACCATCTGCGAGGACGCAGTATACGACGCCTGGGCAGTGGTATCCGATGCGAGAAAGGAGATCACCACCAGAAGCCCGTTATAACAAAAATGCAGCAGACTTGTGTAGAAGATATTATCTGTCTCGAGAATTACCCAGGTCATCAGCGCTCCGAGGATTCCGGGAATCCACCAGCGGACGGGATAGATATGAAAGACGCCGAACAGAACCCCTCCCACGAGGATGATCTGCCATCTCTTCCGGAAGCTCGTACGAAGGCCTGATACCAGGACTCCGCGGTGAAGAGCCTCTTCACACACGGCAGGCATGAAGGCGGTGAGAAAAAGCTCAACGGGCAGACTCGAGGAATAGGTGCCCGCAAGGCCCTCATCGATGCTCTGCAATGCATGCGGAACGAAAAACATCTCCAGAATCGTCACAACATCTGCTGCCAGATAACCGACGACTACCAGAATCAGGACTCCGAAAACAGCGGACATCCGTGGTTTGTGCAGCGGAAATACCTCCTTCGGATCTGCTCTCATGAAAAACACAAAGAGAACGGAGGCCACAACAAATTCAAGCTCCATCGCAAAGGAATCCAGATCCATGTTCCCGGTCAGCAGGTAAACCCATCCATTCGTAAAAATCCAGACCGCCATCATGCAGATGAAGAAGACCAGGCACTGCCAGAATTTCAGCTCACGCTTCGTCCGCGGTTTCTTCAGTCCCCTGGGCGCTGTTCCGGATATGCTCTCGTATGGCACCCACTCGTGTTCATACCTGTTTTCATTCCCGCGTGGATCATTCTCCCAGTTTCTGCTTCCGAACGATCCATTCTGCCGGAATCTGCTTCCTGACGGGTCGTCCTGCCGGGATCTGCTTCCAGATAGATCATTCTCCTGCTGGTATCTGCTTCCTGAAGAATCGTCCTGCCGGTTCCTGTCTCCGTAGAGATAATCCTGCCGGCTTCGGTCATCTCCGGAATGATTAAGATTGAAGGAATTATTCTGCATCTGCTTCAATATCCTTTAACTGCTCCTTGAATGATTTTCTCTTCTTGGTCCGCGTAATTTCCATGATGTCAAGCGCGGTGATATCGATGACCTGAGGCCGTGAGGGGTCTTTCCGGAATTCCTCCGTCATCCTCTCTCTCAGTCTTCTCTGATCACCCGGTTCTCTCATATTGATGAAATCCACGAGAATCGTTCCAGACAGCTGCCGCAGACGAATCTGCCTCGCGATCTCGGGAGCCGCTTCATCATTTGTCATCTGAACCGTTTTTGAGAAGCTTTTATTCCCGGAATAACGTCCGGTGTTCACATCGACAGATACAAAGGCCTCCGTCTGCTCGATCACGAGGAATCCTCCGGACTTCAGCCAAACTGTTCGGCTCTGAAGGGCTTCGAAAAGCGTCGTCAGATTATAGAGCTTGTAGAGATCCACCATCCGGTCCTCATAGAAAACCGCCTCCGGCCGGTCATCCTCCGAAAATGTCCGGAGGATATAATCGTCCAGCTCCCGTTTCGTCTCCGGATCGTCGGTGACGAGGCGCTTCAGTTCCCTGACCGGGCATTGCTTCAGAAGATAGATCGCATCGCTTTCTGACTGATACAGACATGAATAACAGGTTCTCTCCAGTCCGTGATCCAGAATCCGGTTCATCTGACCCGATAGTGCGTCCCATTCCCCCCGGAGTTCCTCCTCATCAGCCTCGGCGGCGTTCGTTCTGACAATCAGGCCGAAGCGGCCGTCGCAGAGCGGACGGAAAAAATCTTCCAGGCGCTTACGGTCGTCTTCCGCAAGCTTTCTGGAAAAGTTCAGGGTCTTTCGCTCCGAGGTCAGCACCAGGAATCTGCCCGGAACCGTCAGGTTCTGCGTCAGCCTCGGAAGCTTCTGCTTCATCGCCTCTTTCTCGACCTGTACCAGAATCTCGTCTCCCGCCTTCAGTGTCCTGTCCTGCCTTGCATGCTTCGGAGGCAGCGGAAGATATCCGTTCCGGTCGGGGCCGATCCGGACAAAGGCAGCATTCAGATTGTTCTGGATGCTCTCGATCTTTCCCACATAAATATTGCCCAGTATGGACGGGCTGTCTTTTCTCCGGATATAAAATTCCACCGGTTTGTCATCCTCATAAAGCACCGATGCAAGACACGGAACTTCTCCCGCCGGATATTTTGCGATTACAATCTTCTTCTCTCCCATGTTCTCTGCTTCCCCCGCGGGTATACTCATGTCCTGTTTCTCAATCACCTTCAGACCTGATCTGTTTATACAGACAGCCGCTCCCACTTTATCGGTTTCTTCACAAAGCCCGCATGCCTGTGACGAATTATGATTATGTACAGACTTGCGCCAGCCACATCGATTTCTTCGCACAGCCCGCACGTCCCTGACGGACTATATACAGATAATCACTCGAACTGCCGCATCGATTCTGCCGCATGGGGAACATGATCCAGCGGCACAAGCTTTCTGTCTTCAGCCGTTCCGATATTCGTATAGATGTCGTTGCGGTGAATCAGAAGACTGAAAGTCGGAATCTCAAAGCCTGCGGATTCCGCGAATGCGCTCATGACCAACTCCGGCTTCAGATTGCTGACGCTTCCGGCGGAAAGCAGCATATGGAAGGCGACACGCTCCGCGTCCGTCCCCTGGGGATGCTCCGCCAGTTCCTGGTCATCCAGCTCTGTCAGGTTCATCACATAGATCCAGGGAAGGATATCCGTCTCCGCCTCACTGCGTTTTGTTTTTCGAAGTACAATGACGGAAGGCGACGACAGAAAAGCGTTCAGCTTATCCTGGAGTACGTCACGCTCCTGAAGCTTCACGCTTCCCTTCCGGAAACTTACCGTATAGTCAGCCGCGTTTACCAGCGTCATGCATTTCTCCGCCTTTGTGATTCCGATTCGGATGCAGCTTTCCGCATGCATCCCCGGAACCATCTGCCGGTTCAGTCTCTCAAGGATCTCTTTCTCGGGGATTTCTTCCTTCAGATCAAGATCAAAATATTCGCCGCTGCTTGTCTTGCCCACGCCGAGCGGAGCCGCGAAAGACATCAGCATATGAGGGCTGAATCCTTCGGACAGGGAAACCGGCAGCCCGGCTCTGCGGATTGCCTTCTGAAAGAAACGCATGACATCCAGATGACCTATGAATTTCAGACATCCGGTTTTTGTAAATTTAATCCTGACTCTCATAGCACACTCCTCCCCTGTAGACGCGGCATCCGCATCCACTGCATCTCTGCCGGCAGTTCGGTGTGATGATTCCCTCCTTGGCCCGCTTCCACTCCCGGATCAGAAAGTCCCGGCTGACCTGGCAGTCCAGAAAATCCCACGGAAGCAGCTCGGAGGTGTCTCTCTCCCGCGCGGTATAGAAATACGGATCAATTCCGCACTCCCGGAAGCTTTCCTGCCATCTGTCCTCATCAAAATACTCTGTCCAGGCATCGAAGATCGCGCCTTTGCGGTAAGCTGTCTCGATTGCCTGAGCAACGCGCCGGTCTCCTCTTGCGAGGACACCCTCCAGGACCGAAATATACGCATCATGATAGGTGTACCGGATGCTCTTCTGGTTCGTCATCGCGCGAACCTCGTCCTTGACCATATGCGCCTTATCAAGGAATTCCTGCTCCCGGTCCATCCGTGCCCACTGAAAAGGCGTGAAGGGCTTTGGAACGAAGAACGAGCTGCTCGCGGTTATGCTGATTTTTCCCGTTCTCTCCTCCTTTGGAATATTGTCATAGTAGCACTCGGCCACCTTCTGACAGAGGTGCGCAATATCCTTGACATCCTCTTCATTCTCTCCCGGAAGTCCAAGCATGAAATAGAGCTTTACCTTGTTCCACCCGCCGCGGAACGCCTCGAGAGCGCCGCCAAGGATATCCTCCTCGGTGATGCCCTTGTTGATAACATCACGCATCCGCTGTGAACCTGCCTCCGCCGCGAAGGTCAGGCTGCTCTTCTTCACATCCTGCACCTTCGACATCACATCGAGCGAGAAGGCATCGATCCTGAGGGACGGAAGCGAAATGTTGATGCCCTTTTCGTTGCAGATCTGAATCAGGAAGTTCAGAAGCTCATTCAGCTGTGAGTAATCGCTGCTGGAAAGCGAGCTCAGGGAAATTTCATCATAGCCGGTATTTTTCAGCATCACCTCCGCCTGCCGCTTCAGCCGCTCTACATTCTTCTCCCGAAGCGGACGGTAGATCATTCCTGCCTGGCAGAAACGGCAGCCACGGATGCAGCCTCTCTGAATCTCCAGAACGACCCGGTCCTGTGTGGCCTGAAGATAGGGAACAATCGGCGCGTCCGGATAGGTCACTTCACTGAAATCCATGACGATCCGCTTACGCACCTTTTCCGGCACGCCTTCCTCTGTCGGTGCAAAGGACGCGAGCGTCCCGTCCTCGTGATAGGACGCACGGTAGAACTGCGGCACATAAATTCCCTCGATACGGGAGGCTCGCAAAAGAAAATCCCGGCGGCTCATACCGGTTCTTTTTTTCTCCTGATACAGATCGAACAGCTCGTCGTACGCGACTTCGCCCTCACCGATATAAAACAGATCGAAGAATTCCGCGATCGGCTCCGGATTGTAGGTGCAGGGGCCGCCGCCAATGACGATGGGTTCATCCTCTCCCCTGTCCGCGGCGTGAAGAGCAATCCCGGACAGATCCAGGATCTGGAGGATATTTGTATAGCACATCTCGTACTGAATCGTGATTCCGAGAAAATCAAATGAGCGAACCGGTTCCTGAGACTCAAGGGCAAAGAGAGGAATTTTCTTCTCCCGCATGATCTCATCCAGATCCGGCCATGGAGAATAGACTCTCTCGCACCAGACATCCTCTCGTTTATTAAACATATCATACAGGATCTGAATCCCCAGATGAGACATACCGATCTCGTAGACATCCGGGAAACACATACAGAACCGAATCATCTTCTCCGGATCGAAAGATTCTGATTTGTCAACCGCATTCACCTCATTGCCGATATACCTGGCAGGCTTGTCAATTGACAGCAGAATTTCATCGCTCAATGCCAATCTTCTCATACATTCACCCTTTAAATATTTTATTTCGTTCAGGAAAAAACGAGATAAAACACGCTGCGCGAGTTTTATCTCGCTATCGCGACGCTCGCCGCACACAAATACTTCGCATTCGGCTGCGGCTCACTGTTCGCGTAAATCCACCTGTCCGCGGGTCAGAACAGAATCTCTGACAGCCGCGGGCAGGCATGCAGTTTATTCGGCGCTTCCCTGACCGGCCGGCTTCTGCGTCCCGTCAACCGGCTGTTTCCGGGTGTCACGGATGATATCGTCCCGGAACATGGAGAATTTGTCCATTGGATAATTCTCAAGGTTCTTCAGCACCTTTCTGCCGTCCGCCTTCTTCAGCAGCTTCTCACGGTCCTTCATTATCTCGGCGGCGGTTACCTTGCGGGACGGACCGCCCACGCAGCCGCCCGGACAGATCATACCCTCGATGAAATCTTCCTGAAGTCTTCCGAACTTCAGCATCGTGAGTGCCTTTTTGCACTCCGGACCGCCCGCGGCTTTCAGAAGCCGGATACCTGAGGTATCCTCACCGCGCTCCTTCATGCACTCAATCACGGCATTCGCAACTCCGCCGGAGGTGGCGAATCTCTTACCGAAGATGGAAGCCTCCTGATACGGATCGGTACAGGGCTTCAGCTCCACATCTTTGGAGCGTAAAAGCGCGGAGAACTCACCATAGGTCATGACATAATCCGCGTTTTTCGGCACACCCTCTACATCTGCCGCCTCGGATTTCTTCGCTACACAGGGTCCGAGGAAAACCGTCACGCATCCCGGATGCATGGCCTTGAGATATCGGGACACGGCGCACATCGGAGACACAACGGTGGACATGTTGTTCTTGTACTGCTCCGGGAAATGTACCTTCAGCATATTGATAAAGGCGGAGCAGCAGGAGGTCGTCATCTTCCGCCCTTCCTTCAGAGCTTCACTCCACTCTTCAGACTCAAAGGCTGCCGTCATATCTGCTCCCAGGCCGACCTCGACCAGATCCTTGAACCCGAGCTCCTTCACCGCCTGACGGATGGACCCCATTGTGATATCCGGTCCGTACTGACCCTCGGTCGCGGGCGCAACCATCGCATAGACTTCCTTTCCGGCCTTGATGTCACGGATGATGTCTACGAGGTAGGATTTTGACGCTGGTGCGCCGAACGGGCAGGAATGAATGCAGAGCCCGCACTGAATGCATTTCGAATCATCAATGACGCAGATCCCGTACTCATCATAGGTAATGGCGCCTACCGGGCAGGCCTTTTTGCAGGGCCGGACCAGATGAACGATCGCATTGTAGGGACACGCCTCCGCACATTTTCCGCACTCCTTACACTTTGTCGCGTCAATATGAGAACGATGCGCACCCATATCGATCGCCCCGAATCTGCACGAGCTCTGGCATGGCTGTCCCATACATTTGCGGCAGTTGTCGGTTACGGTATAGGCGGAAATCGGACACTCCTCACATGCCGGTCCGAGAACGCGCACGATATTCTTTGAGGTATCGTTCGGATCCGGGTTCTTGCCCTCCGCCAGACGAATCCGGCGCTTGATCAGCTCGCGGTCTTTGTAGACGCAGCATCTGTATTTTGCAAGAGGTCCCGGGCTCAGCTTCAGAATCAGTTTTTCCTTGCCGTCCTCATCCAGCTCGTCGTTCCAGGCGAGCCTTGCCGTTTCCTCAAGAATCTTATGCTTCAGCTGAATCAGATTTTCATCATTTGTAACCATACCACATACATCCTTTCCAATTTTAGGTCAAGTTCAAACTCACAAAGAACACTAACAGAGGAACGGATTCAACCGCAAGATCCGCCCCGCCAATTCTCCGAAAATAGTCTCCGCACCGGGAGAATTGTACTCTTTTTATACGCACGCACGGGCCCCTGCATTCGGAAAAAATACATATTATGTAAGCCAAATGCTCTGTGCAGCGCTACATACTGTATAAGCTGCGGATTGTAGACAGTCTCTTACACACGCTTCGCGCGTGACGATCCTGTCTGCGTTTCCGAAGAGCTTATACACTAATCTTACTATTTTTGGAAGGCTGATTCAACCGGTACCCTTTTGTGCGGACAAATGTTCTTTGAAAAATACACCTCATTGTTTTCCTTTGTGTTTTCTTTTGTTTTTTTTTCCGGTTCGTCCATGTTTTCTTTTTTCAGCGGATTTGCTATAATATAGCGGCCCGTATAATAGTGACCCGTGAAATAGCGGCCCGTGTAATTCGTGCCGCTATTTCAGGAATGTTTGATTCACGTATGATTAGGAGGTAAAGATGAAGTTTTATTATCCCGTTATTGTAAAGAAAACCGAAAACGGATATCACGCGAAGTTTGCTGATCTTGAGATGTGTGAGGCAGACGGCGATACCCTCGACGAGGTGCTCGACAACGCGAAGGATGCCGCCTATAACTGGATTGAGGCGGAGTTTCAGGAGCCGGATCCGCAGCTTCCTCCCTCTTCCGATAAAGCGGATCTCGAGGCGGAAGCCGCGGAAGGCGAGATTGTCCGGGAGATTCTCATCACCTACCGGATGATGGAGGGATGGGAGGAATAAACCCTGTACGATAGCTTGTTCCAAAAACTGTAGAAGTTACGGATTGCTCCGTGTTTCGCACTCCCGCTGTCAATATCCCCTGTCGCTGCTCAGCATGTACAGCAGAGCGTTGCAGATGCAGGCGGCGATGTTGCTCCCGCCTTTGCGCCCTCTTGCTACGATGTATGGCACATCGGTCTGCATGATAAGCTCCTTCGACTGCACGACATTCACAAAGCCGACCGGGACGCCGATGATGAGCTCGGGCTTCACCGTCCCGTTCTCGATCATCTCATACAGGCGCACCAGCGCCGTCGGCGCGTTTCCCACCGCAAAGATAAGCTTCCGGTCCAGCCTGGCAGCTTTTTCCATGCATACCGCGGCGCGGGTGACGCCCCGTTTTTTCGCCTCTTCTGCCACATCCGGATCGGACATGAAGCACAGTGCCTCTCCTCCGTATCGGGCAAGCGCATGCTTGTTGATTCCGGAGTGCGCCATATGCGTGTCCGTAACGATGCTCGCCCCGCCGCGGATCGCATCCAGTGCCTTTTCCACGACGTTCTCTGAGAAGCAGAGGTTATCCGCGTAATCAAAATCCGCGCTGGTATGGATACACCGCTTCACAATCAGCTCCGTTCCGGGTATCAGCAGACGATTCTTCTCTCCTAGTTCCTCCGTGATGATTTCGAAGCTTCGCTTCTCAATATCCATCGGCTTCACATTTTCCAGTTCGATCTTTACTTCTGACATATCGGTAATTCCCATCCTTTTCGATAAAACCTGCACTATTATATAATCACACGCCGGCATCCAGAATCTTAATCACACACCGGCATCCAGAATCCTGTAGATTTTTTTCAGATCCATGTTCTTGCGAAGCTCCTCTGCCAGAATGTCATACTGACTTTCCTTAAAGGTCTGATAATCCACGCCCGTCATATCCGAGGTGTCCATCCCCTTCCTTCGTCCCAGAGCCTCCACAATTCTGTCGGCTACCATTTCCCGGTCGAAGACGCTGTGGACATAGGTTCCATATACGTTTCCCTGCTGAGCGCCGTCCTGTTTTTCGGTCGCGCCCTCCACATTCGTATCCCGGATATGCACCGTCGGCACTGCGTTCTCATTCAAGGTGCTGACACCCATATGGATCTCATATCCCTCGATTGCCGTCCCGGACAGGTTTTTCAGTGCGCCCTGAAGCTGTCCGAAGTTTCCTTCCACACGGGTGCGGGTTTTTTCTCCCGCAAAAACAGTGTGCATCGGAAGCAGGCCCATTCCCTTGATGGAACCGCCGTTCTCAACGCCCAGAGGATCGGAGAGCGTCTCCCCGAGCATCTGATATCCGCCGCAGACGCCGAAAATCACGGTGCCCTCCGAAGCCGCCTTCAGGACAGCCGCCTCCAGACCGTTCTGTCTCATCCAGAGAAGATCTTCCATGGTATTTTTGGTGCCGGGAAGAATGATCATATCGGGATTCTTCAGCTCCGACACCCGATCCACATACCGAAGAGAGACGCCCTTCATCTTCTCAAATGGATTGAAATCCGTGAAATTTGAAATCCGGGGCGTGCGGATGACCACAATATCAATCGCGGCGACGGTCTGACTGCCCGAGAACCGCTCCGTGAGACTGTCCTCATCCTCTACCTCGATGTGAAGGTAGGGCGCGACACCGACAACCGGAATCCCGGATCTTTCTTCCAGCATCCGGATTCCCGGATCCAGAATGGTCCGGTCTCCCCGGAACTTGTTGATCACAAGTCCCTTCACCATCTTCCTCTCGTCCTCTTCCAGAAGCTCAACCGTTCCGATCAGCTGCGCAAAAACGCCGCCACGGTCGATGTCGCCGACCAGAAGAACCGGCGCACCGGCGATTTTCGCCATTCCCATATTAACGAAACAGTCGGCATCCTTCAGATTGATTTCCGCAGGGCTGCCCGCGCCCTCGATCACGATAATGTCATTCTCCGCGGCGAGGGACTCGTACGCCTTTCTGACCTCCGGGATCAGGTTCGGCTTATAGCGGAAATATTCCCTGGCATCCATGTTCCCCAGGACCTCCCCGTTTACGATGACCTGAGAGCCGGTGTCATTCGTGGGCTTCAGAAGAATCGGGTTCATCCGCACATCCGGTTCCACACCGGCGCACTCCGCCTGCATCACCTGCGCCCGTCCCATCTCCAGGCCCTGGCGCGTGATAAAGGAATTCAGTGCCATATTCTGCGCCTTGAACGGCGCCACCCTGTATCCGTCCTGCCTGAAAATGCGGCACAGTCCCGCGGCGATCAGGCTCTTCCCGGCGTTGGACATTGTGCCTTGAATCATTATTGCTTTTGCCATAATCAAATCCTCTTATCTGATGTCTTCTGATGTCTCTGTATCCCTGCGCACAATATTCCGCCGGGTCATTCCAAGCGCTTCAATCAGCCTTTCGTTGTCCGGATGCAGCCGTACCGCAACGCGGTAATACCCGTTTCCGAGATTGTGATAGTTAGAACAGTCCCGGATCATGATCCCGTAAGGCAGAAGCTTTTCGGAAAGCCCCTCCTCTCCCTTGAAGAAGATATAATTTGCGCAGGAATCGAATACCTGAAATCCCAGATTTTTCAGCGATTTTTTCAGATATGCCCGCTCCTTGCGCACAACTGCCCTTGCCTTCTCCACGTATTCCTCTTCTTGAAGAGCTGCCGTCCCCGCCTTCTGTGCCGGAATCGAGACATTCCATGGCTGCACCGCCGAACGCATCCGGGACAAAAGATCCGCATCCGACGTCATCCCATACCCGAGCCGAAGACCGGCCATCGCGTACCGCTTGGTAAACGCCTTCAGAATAAAGATTTCCGGCTCCTCCTCCAGATACCCCCTGACTGTCAGACGCTTCGGATTATCACAAAAATCCTGGAAGCATTCATCCACAAAAAGCCTCACGCCCCTTGCCCGGCAGGTTTGGATAATCTCCCGCATCAGCTCCGGATCAACAGGAATGCCGGTCGGATTATTCGGATTACAGAGAACGGCAACGTCCAGATCCTCTGTAATCGCTTCCGCGAAATCCCGCGTCAGCCGGTAACCATCGGACTCCCGCAGAGCATAGAGCCGCACCGCGCATCCGGTGCTTTTCAGTGCCTGCTCATATTCCGCAAAGGTCGGGGCAAGGATGAGTGCCTGTTTCGGCCGCTGCGCCCAGGCATACGCAAAAATCACCTCCGCCGCGCCGTTTCCGCAGAACAGATACTCCTCCGGCACCTTCTCGTATGCAGACAAGGCACGGATCAGCTGTTCCTGCCGCACATCGGGGTAATGGCAGATCTCTGTCATACTCTCCTGTGCCGCGCGGATCACGCCCTCCGGCGTCCCGAGCGGATTCATATTTGATGAAAAATCAATGACGCCGGGATGCCGGTAGACATCCCCGCCATGTACTGTCTTAACCATTCCTTCACCTCTCCCGCCGGCACAGAAATCATCACCTGCACCAAGCTCCGACTGTCCGGCCATTCCTTTCCGGCAAATCACAGCTGTGCTGAAATCCCCGCCTGTGCCGGGTCCCGACTGTCCGGTCTTTCCTTTCTTCCGGCGCACGGGCACAGGAATCAACGCCTGCGCCGGGTAATAACTCTGGTTCTTTCCTTCCGCGCCGCCTCACACCAGCACAAGAATCAGCACTCGCACCGCTGCTGACAGAAGGAAGGCAAGCACGGCAGTTCCGTACATGATCCGGTTTGCGCGGGGAATGTCCTCCGGTACAATCTCGCGGATCGGGTCCCCGATATATGGTTTCCGGTGCAATTCCCCGAAGTACCACGCATCTCCCGCAAGCCGGATATCCAGCGCGCCGGCCATCGCGGCCTCGGTGTGCGCCGAATTCGGACTGGCGTGCTTCCGCCGGTCGCGCTTAAAAATCTTCATGGCATTTTTTCCGTCATTTCCGCAGATCTGCGCGGCAAGCACCATGAGCAGGCCGGAAATTCTCGCCGGAATGAAGTTCAGAACATCATCCAGCCTTGCCGCGAAGGTCCCGAACCACCGATACCGGTCATTGACGTACCCGATCATGGAATCCATCGTATTAACGGACTTGTAGAAGAATCCCCCCGCAGCTCCTCCGATCATCAGAAAAATCAGAGGCGCCACAACGCCGTCGGAGGCGTTTTCCGCGACGGTCTCAACCGCCGCCTTTGTGACTCCTGTCATATCCAGTTTTTCCGTATCCCTCCCCACAATCATGGAGACTGCCTTTCTGGCCCTTCCAAGATCTCCGGTCTTCACCTCACGGTAGACCTTCATGCTCTCATCCCGGAGTGATCTTGCCGCAAGAATCTGATAACACCAGAACGTCTCGACAGCAAAGCCAAGCCAGAAATTGACGTGATAGAAAAGTTTCAGAAGAACCACGGGAATCAGAGTGCTCACCGCCATGACACAGAGCGCGGTCAGAACGCCTGCTGTCCGCTCTCCTGTTTTTCCGGAAGGGAAAATCTTCCGGAAGAGCTTTTCAAAAAAGGTAATAAACTTTCCGATAAGCTGAACCGGGTGGTACAGACCGTGCGGATCCCCGAACACAAGGTCCAGAATTCCGCCGAGCAGTACCGCCGGAACGATATGGTCAAAGGTTTCTATTAGCATGATACTCTGCACACCTCTCGATAAATGCCTCAGCGATCCCCGGGTTTGCATAGAAATACAGATGAGGGAACCCTGCATAAAGGGTATCCGTGCTTCTGACGCAGCGCCAGGAGCGGTTTCCGACCGGTTTGCGCGCGAGGAAAGTGCTGCCGGGGTCCTCTGATTCGTAGTAATGGAATTCGTGGGACCGGATCTCTCCGACATCCCTTCCGAACATGGTTCCTCCTGTGAGCGTCACATAGCCGAACCGCGTCAGACGTCCGGTATAGTACGCACTCTCCGGAAAAACACCCGCCATTGGCCATACATTACCCTCCAGGTCGGTCAGCTGCCTGTGCAGGTAGAGAAATCCCCCGCATTCCGCCAGTGTGGGGAGTCCCCCTGTCACAGCTCTGCGGACAGACTCCCGCATCGAAGCATTCTCTCCCAGCTCTTTTCCGTAAAGCTCCGGGTATCCGCCGTGGAGCATCAGACCATCCAGGTTATCGGGAAGGCAGGAATCGTGAATCGGAGAAAAAGGAACCAGCTCAGCGCCCATCTCCCTCAGAAGATCCAGATTGTCCGCATAGAAAAAACAGAAGGCCTCATCCTTTGCGAGGCCGATCCTGACCTTTCCACTTCCGCATTCTTTCCCGCTCTGCTCTGCCGCACCGCAATCCGGGGTACTGTACTTTTCAGGATTACTTTTCTGCACGGTCAGTGCCGGGGCGCTCCCGGCAATTTCAAGGATCTGACTCAGATCCAGCGTCCCGTCCAGTACGTCTGCCAGCCTGTCCAGCCTGTCCTGAAAAGAGGCAATCTCATCCGGCATCAGAAGTCCCAGATGCCGGCTCTCCAGCGCGCAGTCCTTTACGACCGGCACATAGCCGACAACGGGTATTCCGACCTCCCTCTCGATCATTTCTTTCATCCTGGGATAGAGTCCCGCGGAAACACGGTTTAATATCAACCCCCGGATACAGCGCTTTTCCTGAAAATCCAGAAAGCCCCGGATCAGAGGAAGTACAGAACGGCTGACTCCCTTTGCGGGAACAATCAGAAGAACCGGCGTGTCCGTGACAGAGGCCAGATCACTTGCCCCTGCTCTCGAGCTGTCAATTCCCATCCCGTCAAAATATCCCATTACGCCTTCCAGAACGGCCAGATCCGCGTCCTTTGCGTTCCGCGCCAGAAGACCTCTGGTCGTATCCGGGTCCGTGAAAAAGGTGTCCAGATTCCGGCTTCTCGTACCGAGAACCTTCGTATGGAACATCGGGTCGATGAAATCCGGTCCGCATTTAAAGGAAGCCGGCTTCAATCCCTTTTTCTTCAGAAGATTCAGCAATCCGCAGGTGATCAGCGTCTTGCCGCTGCCGCTGGAAGGCGCCGCGATCATGATCCGGCTGATTCTGATCTTCTCATAATTATCCGTGTCTGCTTTTGCAATTTCCGTACGTACCCGATTATCATCCATATGTACTGTATCATTTTTTATATGTGCCGTATTGTTTCCCATATGTACCGTATTCTTTTCTACATGAACCGTATTTTTTCAAGTGAACCGTGTTTTTCCCAAGTGAACCGTGTTTTTCCAAGTGAACCGTCTTATTTTTCACATCAGCAACGACTTCTCAGCTTTCCTCGTCGAACTTCTCGCCGTCAACTCCGGTGTGGACGAGAGCTCTCTCCAGTTCATTCTCCGATTCTTTCGCCTCAGCGCCTTCCGCTGTGATCACGTACACCGGATTCTGCCCCATCATCATGTGATAGGGCCCCGCCTTCTTCGACTTCGCAACCGTGATGCAGGCGATGTCCGGCTCACTAAACGGAAGCTTTTTCAGAATTTCCAGTGCCTGCGAGACTGTCTCGAGCGTAATGGCATTCAGTACGATGCGGATCCGCGGATTCTTGTCCAGCAGGGTCCGCAGAATCTCCTCCATATTTCCGCCGGTGCCGCCGAGAAAGGCATGCGTCGGTACCGGAAGGTCCTTCAGTGCCTCCGGTGCCAGCCCCTCTACGATCTCCATATTGTCCACGCGGAACTTCAGCTTGTTCGAATAGAGAAGCCGAACCGCCGCGGGGTTCTTCTCGATTGCGTAAACCTTTCCGTTCACCGCCCGCAGTGCCGCTTCAACCGAGCACGAACCGCTGCCGGCACCGATATCGTATACAACCGACCGATCCGTCAGCCGGAGCTTTCCGATCGAAACGATGCGTACCTCTTCCTTCGTCATGGGAACCTTGTCCCGCAGGAAATCCTCGTCCGGCACCCCGCTCGTCACGACAGGATTCACGTTCGGATTTTCCACCAGAATCACACTGAGGGCGGATGACTCATAATCCGCAAAATCGACCGGACGCCCCGAAAGAATTTTCTCCTCCGGATATCCGAGATTCTCACCAATATGTACCGTCACCTCATTCATGTCATAAGTGATTAGCTTCCGGCAGATCTCCGCCGCCTGATCCTTCGTGCCAAGGATGGAAAAAACCTTTCCGTTCCGGCAGATTTCGCCGATGAGGTTGCAGTTCATCCCGTGCATGCTTGTCAGCTTCACGTCCTCCCAGGCGATGCGGAGCTGACTGCAGAAATAGACGACCGATGAAATCCCCGGCATGACGCGGATCGAATCGTCCGGATTGTGCCGTGTGCCGAGCGCCGCGTACAGTTTCTTTGCTCCGCTGAAAAATCCGACATCGCCGGACATCAGAATGGAGATCCTCGAAGCATTTGGATGCTCTTCAATTGCCGCAGCTACCCTCGCGGGCAGATATTCCGCGCAGGTTTCCTGCCCTTTTCCCGCGACATCCCGCAGCATACGCTCCGCCCCGATCAACAGATCAGAAGAACGGATAAAATCCACCGCCTCCACGGTCAGTCCCTTTTCTGTTCCCATACCAATGCCAATCACGGCAATTTCACTCATAAATCATTCTCCTGTCAAAAAATCCCATCCCCGAGGCGTTCCAAATCCGACAATCACATGTCCGGCTTTCACGGAACGCATCCTGCGCCGAAGTCAGTTACCTGTCTGACACTCTCGAAACCGGCTTTCACAGAACGCATCCTGCGCCGAACCCGTCTTCTCATTCCAAATCAGCTGGTTTCCTGCCCGATCTTTTCACGGATCCGTTTTACACAATCCTCCACAGATATGCCCTTCTCGTCAAGAGGCCTGCGGATGATAATCATCCGGCAGCCGCAGGCCTTTGCCGCACTTTCCTTCTCCGGGAAGCCGCCCTCTCTTCCGGTATCCTTTGTAACCAGGTATTTCGCCTTCGTCTGATGGATCAGGGCGATATTCATCTCCTCGGAGAACGGTCCCTGCATGCAGATCAGGTTTCTTCCCTGAAAGCCGAGATCCGCGCATGAAGCCACCACAGAAGGAAGAGAGAGCACCCTGGCAAAGAGACGCTCCCGATAATCCGGAACCGAGGTGAAAACCCTCAGCTCCTTGCTTCCGGTCGTGAGGAGCACGTTTCCTTCTGTCCCCGCGAGCCATGCGGCAGCCTCCTCTGTGCTTCCGACCACAATATTTCCGTCAGGAAGCTCATAGAAAGAATCCGGCGCCATCTGCTCTCCGACCATCCTTCCTGCGACCTCAGCCGCACGGTCCGCCGGAGCATGGTCGTCCGGCGTCTCCTCCTCCATGGTCGTCCCGCGGAGCACCCGGATATATTCCCTTCCCGCTTCTGCACAGGCCTTCCGGATATTCTCCGTCACAGCCGCTGCATACGGATGGGTGGCATCTATGATGACGGCATCCTCTGGCGTGTTCTCGAGGATCTCACGGACCATATCCACTTGCGTCAGCCTTCCGCTGTGGACATCCAGATTTTCCCCCGGAGAGATCAGACTTTTCCCGTACTCCGTCGCGGTAAAGCAGCAGATCTGTATTTTTCTCCGGCCGTTCCGTTCCCCGATCTCCTTCAGACGATCCGCCAGGACGCGGCCCTCTGTCGTTCCGGCAAACAAGAATACATCATACATTCCGATATCCTCTCGGCGTCACCATATGTCCGTTGACGATTTTTGTCTGGGAGTTTCCGATGAAAACCGTCGTAAACATGTTGACCGGCGTATCCCGAAGCTCGCGGAGCGTCAGAATCTTCATCGACTCTCCCTCCCTGCCGATATTTTCCACAATCCCGCACACATTGTCATCCTTCCGGTACTGCAGCAGTATGTCACAGGCCTTCTGGAGATAGTCGGATCTCTTCCGGCTCTGCGGGTTGTAAATCACGATCGCAAAATCCGCCTCACCGGCCGCTGCCAAACGCTTCTCGATCTTTTCGATCGGCGTCAGAAGATCGGACAGACTGATCAGACAGAAATCATGAATCAGAGGAGCTCCAAGCACCGCGGCTCCTCCAAGAGCAGCCGTAACGCCCGGAATAATTCGGAGAGATACCTCCGGGTAACGCTCCCCGACCTCATACATCAGCCCTGCCATTCCGTAAACTCCTGCGTCTCCGCTGCAGATCATGGACACCTTCTTGTCCTTTTCCGCCTCCTCAAAGGCCAGGACGCAGCGGTCCACTTCCTTGCGCATCGGGGTCGACAGAAATTCCTTCCCCGGAAGATGATCTCTGACCAGATCGATATACACGGTATAGCCGATGATCGTGTCGCTGTTTTGCAAAGCCTCCGCGGCTTCCACTGTCATTTTTTCCCAGGCACCCGGTCCGATACCCACTACATTTATCTGTTTCATAAATAGAATCCTTTCGTTTTCTGCAGGCGGGAATCCGCTGCCTTTCGATTGCGGGCAGCTGACAGATTCCCTCCGGGCGGATCAAACCGCCCTCTCCGCTTTCATCGTATATGTGCATCTGCTGCCGTCCGGCATTAAGCTTCCGATTCAATGCTGTCCGGCATTGAGCTTTCGGTTCAATGCTGTCCAGCGCCAAGCTTCCGGTTCAATACTACTCTGCTACCCGACCTTGATCTTCCGGTTCAGCAGAGCGACTGCTACCGTAACCCCGTCCTCAGCGACCTTCCGGATGATCAGGTCTCCGCCGCCGTCACAGACCGCGCTTCGCTCGCACACATTATCGGTGCCCGTTGTTTTTCTCACGAAGTCTGATTTTGTGAAGCTGCCCTCTGCCATGTTCAGCTCATCCGCGGAGAAGGTATGCAGCGGCACTCCCAGGGATTTGCAGTACTCGACCAGCCCCGGCTCGTCCCTCTTCAGATCGATGCTCGCCACCGAGGCGATGGCTTCCGGGTAGAGGCTGTACTGCCGCAGGGTATCATCCACCAGCTTCCGGATCACCGAAGCCGGCGTTCCCCTCTTGCATCCGATTCCGAGGACAAGGCACTTCGGAATCAGCCAGAGCGTGTGATCAAAATACTGCCGGTTGTAGGAGGGACTGATGTAGATTCCCAGAGAAGTTCCCTCCTCCTCATTCTCCGCGCTCAGCGCTCTCGCCGTATCCAGCTTGTCAGACCAGTAAATGCCCTCGGGCAGATCTCCCTCCACCGGGAAATGTGTGTAAAATCCCACCGGCTCGCCGGCGAGAAGGGCAGCCGAAACCTCCTTGGCGTAGGTCATATTTGAGATCACCATGTCATTCCGGTCGGCATAGACATCGACCGCGAACTTGTGGCTCACATCGGTCGCCGTCGTGATGACCGGAACACTTCCCAGTCCCGCCGAAAGGTTCTCCACCATTTCATTGGCCCCGCCGATGTGCCCGGACAGCAGAGAGATGCAGAACTTTCCTCTCTCATCTACCACAATGACCGCCGGATCCGTGCGCTTATCCCGAACGTACGGCGCGATCGCGCGAACCGCGATGCCCGCTGCTCCTACAAAAATGAGGGTGTCGCAGGTGTGAAAGCACTTACCGGCCCACTCCTGAACCGGGACACTCAGCTCCCGGAAGCCTGTGCCGGCCAGATACTTGCCCTTCCCATACCACTCGATCTCCACATCGTCTGCATCCCCGGACGCGAATGATCCACGCAGAACCCGGATGATTCGTTTCGATACTTCACTTCCCGATTTTGTAAAACATATTCCTGCAATCTTCATCTAAAAGCCCCTGCTCTCTGTTGTGCCCCCGCATTCCGTATGTTCCAGATCCTTCCATATGTTTCTAAGCCAAGCCGCTCTTGGCGTCCGCGCCTTCCTCTCAGGATTTTTTCCCGGAGGAAGCCTCTCTGAATTCCGTCGTAAATTCCGGGTCATAGAGCTTTGACCGGTCGTAGTGGGAATGTGTAACCACATCTCCAATAATCATCAGCGCTGTCTTCGTCACATGGTTTTCTCTCGCCGTCTCGGCCAGAGTCCCGACGGTACAGATATACGCCCGTTCATCCGGCCAGGTTGCGCGGTACACGATTGCCGCAGGGGTGTCTGCGGTATATCCGCCCTCGATCAGCCGCTTCGAAAGCTCCTCCAGCATGCCTGTACTCAGAAATACAACCATGGTCGCGTGATGCGCGGCAAAGGACTGAATGCTTTCCTTCTCCGGTACCGGCGTCCGTCCTTCCATTCTCGTAATGATCACACTCTGAGAGACGTCAGGAAGAGTGTACTCCAGATTCAGTGCCGAGGCTGCTCCGCAGAAGGAGCTGACCCCCGGTGTATAATCATACGCAATGCCCTTCTCGTCAAGTACGTCCATCTGCTCCCGGATCGCCCCGTACAGGCATGGATCTCCGGTATGGAGACGGACCGTCATAAAGCCCTTTTTCTCTGCCTCAAAGATGACATCCAGCACCTCTTCCAGCGTCATCTTCGCGGAATTCCAGATTTTGCAGTTTTTCTTCGCGTACTGCAGAAGCTCCGGATTCACCAGCGAACCCGCGTAGATGATCACATCCGCCTTCTCCAGATACTCTTTTCCGCGGACTGTAATCAGATCCGCGGCACCGGAACCGGCGCCTACAAAATGTACCATTCTTTTTTCCTCCTGTCGCGTCCCCTATGCGGAACGCTGTCTTCAATTTTCTCCGTTGCGTCCCCGATGCGGAACGCTGTCTTCACTTCTTATATACAATACAATGCCCGCCGCTTCTCCGGATCATCCGGAGGCAGCAAAAACCGGTTGTTCAAAGTACAAAATTCTTCAGCCCTGTCTTCGCAGCTTCTCCACCAGATCCGGCACGTTCTCCGTCCCTCCGAGCTTTCCGAAGACATTCGAGAAGATCACGGCGCCGGTTTCGATTCTTCCCTGCACTCTGGCATTCAGATAAAAGCCGATCCGTTCGGTGATACGCTTCATCGCCGCGTCAAAGAGTCCGTCGCCGCCCTCCTGTTTCAGGATCTTCAGCGCATCCTCCGTCGTATTGGTGGAGAGAACCTCTCTCGCCAGATCCGCGCCGCCTCCGGCGCGCAGCACCGCTGCGGCCATCAGCTCTGCCCGGCAATCCGCCTCATGAGAATGCGTGTTCATGATTCCCCCGGAAACCTTGATAAATTTTCCGATATGGGAGATAAAAAGGATGCCCTTTACTCCCAGATCCACCGCCATGTCCAGCGTCTCGCCGACGAAATTGCTGCATTTCATCTCATGCGTGCGGACCAGATCCGGCATCTCCGAAGCAAACCTCTCGCCGAAATTTCCCGGGGTAATGACAAGATATTCTCCGCCGTTCTCCCGGCGCATCTTCATCTCCACCCGGATCGTATCGATCAGAGCCTTTTCACTCATCGGCATGACGATGCCGCTGGTGCCGAGCACGGAGATTCCCCCGACAATACCGAGCCTCGGATTAAATGTCTTCTCCGCGATCCTCTGTCCCTCCGGGATCCGGATGATCACGGAAATTCCTCCCGTGTAACCCTGTTCTCTGCAGACCTCCAGAACGCCCTTTGTGATCATTTCCCTGGGAACATGATTGATCGCCGCGTTTCCGACCGGCTGATCAAGGCCCGGCTTCGTCACCCGGCCGACTCCTTCGCCGCCGTCAATGGTCACGCCGGCCTCCCCGGTACACGAAACCTCCGCATAGATCAGGGCTCCGTTCGTCGCGTCAATATCATCTCCGCCGTCCTTTCGGACCGCGCAGCACACCTTTACGGGAATACCGCTCTCATCTCTCTGGATATGGATATCCTCGACCGGGAGATGCAGCCGGATTCCCTTCGGCGTATCCAGAACGATTTCCTCGGTCTCCACTCCGGTCAGGAGCGTTCTCGTTCCTGCCTTTGCCGCAGCCGCGGCACAGGAGCCGGTTGTGTATCCCATTCTGAGCTTTTTGTGATCATAGAGCACGAAGGATTCTTCCAGACCTGTCCGGGGTGAATCCTTGCTCTTATCCCTTCCACCGTTTAATTTTTTTTCTTTATCCATTGATGAATCCGTTTCTCTGACTGTGCAAGCCACTCGTCAAGTTCCGGGTCATCCGGAAAAATATCCTGAAATGCCCGATATTCATCCCGGATGCCCTGTCCGTGCAGAACGCGATAAGCTCCCGCGTCGCTGCCAAGAGCGACCGGAATCCCAAGCTCACGTCCCCTTCGGATATTTTTCCTGAGACCGCTCCAGATCTCTGTCAGAACCGCGTCGGAAAAACGTCCGGAACCGATCAGATTCCGAACCGTCGAGCAGGTCGGTACCCAGACCGCTCCGCTCTCCGCCAGAGCCTCCAGACTTTCCTCGTTCTGAAAATTTCCATGCTCCAGAGAATCCACACCGGCCTCCGCAGCGTCAATCACCCCTCTGCTTCCGTTTGTGTGACTCATGACCTTCATGCCGGACTCATGGGCGATATGAACCATCTCCCTGACATCCTCTCTTTTGAGCCCCTCCTCCGAAAGACCGTCGGATGTCTCAAAAGTCATGATTCCCGAAGTCATGATTTTGATGAAGTCTCCGCCCTGCTCCTTCACCTCCGAGACGAGCTGTGCGTATTCTCTGAGGTTCGAAAAAGGTTTTCCGACCACCCTGCCGTAATGTCCCTCCCGGAAAATTCCGAAAACCGGCGTAAGATACCGGATTCCGTACTCCGGCGCCAGCTTTCTTGCAAGACTTGAGACGCCATAGTGATCTCCGCCGTCGCGCACAAACGTGACGCCCGCGTCTCTGTATGCCTCAAGTTCTTTTCGGATCACCTTCTCATCCGGATGATCCCGGTGCGTTCTTACCGCGGCATGGTAATCATAACCATTCATAAACAAATGCGCATGACATTCACCGAACATTCCGATCTCCAGAATTTCCTCCTGAACAACACAGCTTCCAATACTCTACTCTCCAGAATTTCCTCCTGAACAACACAGCTTCCAATACTCTCCGGAATTCTCTCCTGAACAACACAGTTTCCAATACTCTCCGGAATTCTCTCTTGAATCAATCAAAGAGTGCTCTGCTAGAAACCGCGTCTGACAGAAAGTTGGAGATCGTCCCCCGTTTCCCTGACGGAAAGCAGAAAACCATCTCCGTTTCCTACATGCCATTCAAAATAGCTCTTCCGGGGATACCCGTATTTCTCAAGAACAGCCATGATTGTTCCTCCGTGTACCACCATGGCAGCCCGGATCACCGGATCGCCGGATGTACCGGAAATACTCCGGTCCTGCGCCTCTTCCGATGCTTTGCCGGTTCTCCCGGTTTTGCCGCAGAGATACTCCGATGCCCCGCCGGCTCTCCCGGCTTCGCCGCAGAGATGCTCCGACGCCTCTCGGACAACCCGGTCAAAGGCACGGCAGACTCTCTCCTGAAAGGAGCTCATGGATTCTCCGCCCGGAAAAGGCAGCCTTCCGCCGCTGTCAATCCAGCGCTGATAATCCACGTTTCCGCTCAGCTCCTGATAGTTCTTGTTTTCAAATTCACCGAAATCACACTCCCGGAAATCCGGAACGATCACCGGCTCCGATTCCGGAAACAGAATCGCCGCCGTCTCCACACAGCGCTTCATGGGACTTGCAAAGAGTATATCCGGATGATCCATCCGCATCTCTTCCAGCGATTTCCGCTTCGCCGAAAGACGCTCCGCCTCGGAAGCGAGCAACGGCTCGTCCGTCGTGCCAATGTAACGGTTCTCCGTATTCCCCTTTGTTCTGCCGTGCCGGATCATGACCAGCTCCATCATGCCTTCGTGAATCCTCATGTCTTCATGCCTTTTTCAATTCCCGTATCTTCAGGGGGGCTCGTGCCTCTTCAATGCTCGTTTCTTCAGGAGTTCAACTTCCTTCGAGCCTCGTGAGTCCTCATACCTTCTTGATAATGGTCGGTATTCCGCACACGATGCGGATCACCTCGTCCGCGCGCGACGCGATTTCCGTACAGATTCTTCCGTCCGTTTCCCTGTATCTGCGGTCAAAGCTGTCCGCCGGAACAATTCCGTAACCCAGTTCATTCGCCACAATGATGATGTCCGGATTACGCGCCATCAGCTCATCCACAAAATTGTCCAGTGTATCTCCATTCTGCAGGCTTCTTCCCACAAACTGGTGAAAATGCATGACGCCCCTGCTGTGATAGATCTCATTTCTGGAGCAGTCCTGTCCGTCCGCCCAGTCCTCCGGAGCAATCCCGTACTTTTCCTCCGCATAATGCGTTTTTCCCTGAAATGCACCGCCGATAATAAACTTCATACTATTAACCTCTCAACCATATTCTTCCGATACCGTCGCCGGCCACTGCCAGAATCAGCATCAGGAGCTCCGCGCCCGATACAAAAAATCCCGCAAGGTCTCCTGTCATTCCCCCGAAGTAATGCATGCAGGTCCGATAATAAATCAAAAATGCCAGCACAGAACCGGCGATCACACAGATGCCGGCAAGCGGGTCGATCAGAATCAGGCAGACGTAAAGTGCCGCAAGATAGACGATCATCACCCGTCGCACCATCCTCTTTCTCGCATGGCTGCCAAAAGCGGCAGCGGTTCCCTTCGGATTCGCGTTCGGAAAGGAAACCACGGATATCGCCGAATACGAGCGTGAAACCGCAAACATCAGGCACAGACATGCTGCTGTTTTCCCTGATACCTCCGACGCAAAGCCCAGTGCAATCAGAAAGAAGACACAGGCTCCGATCACCGCGAATGCTCCCACATGAGAATCTTTAAGAATGCGAAGGCGCTCCTCTCTGGTTCTCCATGAACTAAGCGCGTCCGTCGTGTCGAGAAACCCGTCGAAATGGATTCCGCCTGTCACCAGAAGCGGTATCACAACCGCGATTGCGGAGCGGAGCAGATCCGAAGCGCCGGTCCGTCCGCAAAGCAGAAACCACAGATACTCCAGCAGACCGATCACAAGACCGATCCAGGGAAAAAAACACATGGAATACTTCATGCTTTTTTCCGACCACTCGATATGCGGCATCGGAATCTTGGAATACATCGAGAACGCAACGATAAAGCTTTCAAATAAAGATTTCAATGTACAAAAACCTCTGTGCTTCCTTTATTTCACCGTGAGGGGAATTCCGTAAACCACCTCTGTGACCTTGTCGGCCAGCTCTCCGAGCTCCTGATTCACCAGACCCATGAACTGCTGAAAAACGCGGGTGGCATTGTCATAGTCTACTCCGTCCGAATTGATCTCATTCGTGACGATGATCAGATTTGCGGCAATATCCATCAGATAATTGAAGCCGTCCAGCACGGAGTTGACCGCATGGATTCCCGATGCATCCGGCAGAAACATCTCATTCGCCACAAGGTTTCCAACATCCTCCAGCAGAACATTCGAATTCTCCGGAATTGCAGCAGCGGACAGATTCGTCGGACATTCAATCGTCTCAAAATTCATCGGTGCTCTGCGGTCACGGTGCTTCTGTATGCGCTCCGAATTCTCCGGATCAACGCCCGGAAACATCGTCGCGACATAGATTCTTCTGCCCTCACCGAGCTCCAGAATCTTCTGCTCCGCATAGGCGGATTTTCCGCTCCCGGCACCGCCGGTAATTAAATGGATCATTTCAACTCCTTATATGCTTCAATATCATCCTCCGCGAAGGTTGACATCCGGTCATACACCTCAAGAGCCATGTCCAGCACCGGGAACAGAACAACCGCTCCGGTTCCCTCTCCCAGACACATATCCGCGTGCAGCACAGGATCCTTTCCGAGCGTCTTCATCATCAGCTCCGCCGCCGGCTCGTGGGACATATGGGAAGCAATCATGTAATCCTTTGAGATCGGACAGATCTCAGAAGCGACAAGTGCCGCGACACCTGAGATAAACCCGTCGATCACTACCGGTATTCCTTCCGCCGCCCCGCCGAGAAAAACGCCTGCCATTCCCGCGATATCCAGACCGCCGATCTTTGCGAGAACATCCACCGGGTCCGACGGATCGGGCTGATTCACCTCGATCGCCCTGCGGATCGCGTGGATCTTGCGCTGTAATCCCTCCGATGTAAGGCCTGCACCCCGACCGGTCATCTTCTCTACGGGCTGCTTTAAAAAGAATGAGGCAAGAGCGCTGCTCGTCGTGGTGTTGCCGATACCCATCTCACCGGTTGCGAGAATCCGGTAGCCGTCTTCCTTCTTCTCGCGGACGAGTGCAATTCCCGTCTCCAGGGCCTTCACCGCTTCCGCGCGCGTCATCGCCGGTCCCTTTGTCATATTCTTCGTTCCGTAGGAAATCTTGCAGTTCCGGACAATCGTGTCCCTCGCGATACCGATGTCGATCGGAAAAATATCAGCTCCCGCCTTACGGCACAGAATTCCCGCCGTTGCCTTTTCCGAAAGGAAGTTCTCCGCGACCTGCGCCGTCACTTCCTGTCCGGTCTGGGTCACGCCCTCCTCCACGACGCCGTTATCGGCGCACATTGTAATCAGGCCCTTTTTGTCAAGCTTCACACGCGAGGTCCGCTGTATGCCGGCGATCTGTATAATCATATCCTCCAGCTTGCCCAGACTGTGCAGAGGATGTGCAATCGCATTCCAGCGATTCTGCGCCTCCTCCATGGCGCCTTTATCCGGCGCCTGTATCCGGCTCACCGTCTCCTCGAGGAGGCCGTCATACAGATTCAGTTTTCTCTCTTCACTCATTCCTCATGCCTCTGCAGTCAAAATTTATTTTCAGATGCCGAGCATCTTCCGGATAACGTCCTTCATCTCGCCGATTTCCGCAACGGTGCTGTGACGGATCGGCGCCGTCTTGATCTCCTCGATCGCTGCCGGAATCTTCACGCCCGATACTTCGTGCAGAGCGTCAAACTGCTCCAGATCCGTCATCGGATCATACTTCGCCGCGTCAATCGCGTGCAGAACATTTCTCGCGAACTTGTACGGACTCGCCGTGGAGGCGATAACCGTCGGTGTCGTATCACCCGTCTTCTTCTCATAGCGGTCATAGACGGTCGCGGCAACCGCAGTGTGGGGATCAATGACATAATGATCCTTTGTGTAGATCTTGTGAATCGTGGCAAAGACCTCGTCCTCCGCAGCGTATCCGCCCACAAAATCTGACAGCTTAGCCCTCATCTCCGGTGTGATCTCGTACCTGCCGCCATCAGAGAGCGCCTTCATCAGAGAAGCGGTCTTTGCGGCATCCCGGTCTGCGATCAGATAGATCAGCCTCTCCAGGTTGCTGGATACCAGAATATCCATCGATGGAGAAGAAGTCAGAATGAACGGACGGTTCCGGTCATAGATTCCGGTAGAGAAGAAATCAAAGAGAACCTTGTTCTCATTAGACGCACAGATCAGTTTGCCAACCGGGAGCCCGATCTGCTTCGCGTAGTACGCCGCGAGAATATTTCCGAAGTTTCCGGTCGGAACAACGACATTGATCGGATCTCCTGCCTTGATCACTCCGTCGCGGACAAGGGTGGCGTAGGCGTATACATAGTATGCCGCCTGCGGAACCAGACGTCCGATATTGATCGAATTCGCGGAACTGAACTGAATGCCGTGAGAAGCCATCTCCTCATTCATCTCCCGGTCACCGAAGATCTTCTTCACGCCGGTCTGGGCATCGTCAAAATTCCCCTTGATGGCAACGACATGCGTATTCTCACCCTTCTGGGTCCGCATCTGGCGCTCCTGAACCGGACTTACGCCGCCCTCCGGATAGAACACAATGATCTCTGTGCCGGGAACATCCTGGAATCCCGCCATGGCCGCCTTTCCGGTATCACCGGAGGTAGCCGTCAGGATGCAGATTTTGTTCGTGATATTGTTCTTTCTTGCGGCGGTAGTCATCAGATACGGAAGAATCGAGAGTGCCATGTCCTTGAAGGCAATTGTCTTGCCATGGAAAAGCTCCAGGAAATAAGCACCGTCCGCCTTGTGAAGCGGAGCGATCTCCGGGACATCGAACTTCGAATCATACGCGCTGTCAATGCAGCGGCGAAGCTCCTCCTCCGTATAATCCGTCAGAAAAAGAGACATCACCTCGTAAGCCAGATCTCTGTAGTTCATCTTCGAGAGATCCTCCAGAGAAACCCTCAGTTTTGGAAAACTGTCCGGAACATAAAGGCCTCCGTCGCAGGCAAGTCCGTTCAGAACCGCCCTGGATGCCGGAATATCCTTTTCGCCGCCCCTGGTGCTCTTGTAAAGAATCTGCATTTGTTTATTCCTCCTGTCAGATGGCTTCCGCCGTCTCGATAAACTAGGCCTAAAGAAAACAAGCGCGGAACCGGACAAGCGAAACCTGTCCGAAAACGCTAATATTAGTATTATAGCATAAGCAAACTTGAGTGTGAAGTAGAGAAAACCGCCGGCTGGAAACTGCGGATGCAGTCCGATCGGCGGTTTTCCCGTGCAATATGAAAGATGTATTCGTCTCCGGCGGTTTTCCCCGGTTCTCAACGGTTGTTGATTGCGGTAATCAGTGCGTCAATGGATGCCCGGATAATATCCGGATCTACCGCGGCGCCCCATGCCTGTGTGCCGTCCGGCTTTGTAATTCCGACATAAGCGATCGCATTTGAGCTCGAGCTCTTGGAAAGCGCATGCTCCTGATATGTAGAGAGCTGATACTCGAAGCCGTATGCCTTCTTCAGCGCATTGCTGACAGCGTCAAGACGTCCGTTGCCTTCAGCCACGGTAACACGGTAATCTCCGCTTCCGTTCTTCGCATTGACGCTTGCCTCGATCTGTCCGTCATCCAGCTGTCTGAAATGAACGCCGTGAACAGAAAGCGGCTCCTGAATATTTTCAAATTTTTCCTTGAAGAGGCTGAAGATCTCATCGGGCTGCAGCTCCTTGTGCAGATGATCGGAGAGATCCTTGGCCGCATATCCCATGGCCTCACGCATCTTCTTCGGGAGAATGAGGTCATAGTTCGTCTCAAGAACATATCCGACGCCGCCCTTTCCGGACTGGCTGTTGATACGGATGACATCCTTGTCGTAGCTTCTTCCGATATCGGTCGGATCGATCGGAAGATATGGAACGGTCCAGTGATCCGGATCCTTTTCCTCTCTCCAGTGCATGCCCTTTGCAATCGCGTCCTGATGCGATCCGGAGAATGCGGCAAAGACCAGCTTGCCGCAGTACGGACTTCTCGGATTCACTTCCATTCCGGTGAATTCCTCATACTTCCGGCAGATCTCCGGCATGTTGTCGAAGTGCATCTTCGGATCGGTTCCCTGCATATAGAGGTTCATCGCAAGAGTGATGATATCCACGTTTCCGGTTCTCTCTCCGTTTCCGAAAAGCGTGCCTTCCACGCGGTCCGCTCCGGCGAGAACTCCGAGCTCCGCGTCCGCCACTCCGCTTCCGCGGTCATTGTGCGGATGAAGAGACAGCATTACATTGTCGCGGTATTTCAGGTTCTTGCTCATGTATTCCACCTGCTGCGCGTAGACATGCGGCATGGAAAGCTCAACCGTACTCGGAAGATTAATGATCGCCTTCCTGTCAGCAGTCGGTTTCCACACGTCCAGAACTGCGTTGCAGACCTCAAGAGCATATTCCGGCTCTGTTCCGGTGAAGCTCTCCGGGCTGTACTCGAAGCGGTACTTCTCTCCCGCCTCCTCGGTCAGCTCCTTCAGAAGCCTTGCGCCATCGACAGCGATCTGCTTGATGTGCTCCTTATCCTTCTTGAACACCTGCTGTCTCTGTGCAAAAGAAGTAGAGTTGTAAACGTGAACAATCGCGTTTTTGCAGCCCTTCAGAGCCTCGAAGGTTCTCTTGATGATATGCTCCCTTGCCTGTGTCAGAACCTGAACAGTCACATCGTCAGGGATCAGATTCTCCTCAATCAGACGGCGAAGAAAAACGAACTCCGTCTCGGAAGCGGCCGGGAATCCGACCTCAATCTCCTTGAATCCAACCTCGCAGAGCATCTTGAAGAACTCAATCTTCGTATCCAGATCCATCGGAATCACAAGAGCCTGGTTGCCGTCACGCAGATCGACGGAACACCAGAGCGGTGCCTTGTCGATGGCATCCTTCTTCACCCAGTCATTGCACTCAACCGGCGGCATATAATACTGTTTCTGATATTTTCTGTAATTCATCATAGCTGCGTTCCTCCTTATGCTTCAAGATTCTTCAAGGTTTTCCAAAAAGCTTCACAACATCTCCGGATATCCGGGTAAAACAGGAGAAAAGAAAAAGCCTTACGTCTCCTGTCATTTGCAAGAGACGTAAGGCTGTTAATCACCTGAAAACTAACAGGAACCCTGCGCGGTACCACTCTTCTTCACGGTTTCCCGTGCTCTCATCCGGATACATGCATATCCTCACCCCTGTAACGGTGGGCTTCCGTCTGCGTCTAATCTCAGAGTATCTGATTTCGGGCAGCCACTCGGAGGGCAGTTCCAAAAGGACCTTCTGCTGCCTCACACCACCCGGCAGCTCTCTGAATTCCAGTCACTGATGTACTATTCCTCGTCAACGTATTTAACTGTTTTCTACCATAACATCTTGCCCGGAAAAAGTCAACCGCGGAAAGCAGAACGAAAATGCAAAAAATCAGCCAATTTTTTTCATCTCATCAAACACATCCGTGATCTCCTTCTCCGGAGCCGGAGTCAGAAGACTGACGATTACATTTACGAGAATCGCAACGATGAATGCCGGGAGAAGCTCGTAGATATTCCATGCTCCGCCGATCGGACGAACCGCATATTTCCAGACGAATACCATGATGCCGCCGCTGATCATTCCGAAAAAGGCTCCGTACTTGTTCGACCTTCTCCAGAACAGGGCCAGAAGAACGATGGGACCGAAGGTCGCGCCGAAGCCTGCCCATGCGAAGGACACAATGCCGAAGACAGAGCTGTTCGGATTCCAGGCGATTCCCACGCCGATCACGGCGATGATCGCGAGACTGAAACGGGCGATCAGCATCAGCTTTTTCTCATCCAGATCCAGATGGAAAAACTCATGGATGATGTTCTCGGATACGGACGAGGAAGCCGCGAGAAGCTGAGAATCAGAGGTGGACATGGTTGCGGCAAGAATTCCGGAAAGAACAATGCCCGCGAATACAGCCGCGATCACGCCGTGCTCACTCATAAGCGCGGATATCTTCACGATAATCGTCTCAGACGCGGATCCCTCCAGGAATGGAACGACGCCCGCCTTTGTCATGCCGAGGCCGACAATACCGATCAGAACAGCGATTCCCATGGAGATCACAACCCATACGGAGGCAACTCTTCTGGAAATCTTCAGCTTGCTGTCATCCTCAATCGCCATGAAGCGCAGCAGAATGTGAGGCATTCCGAAGTATCCGAGACCCCACGCAAGCGTCGAGATGATGGTCACGACGCCATAGGGGGAAGCCTTTCCTGCCGCCGCGTCATAGCTCTGCACCATACTGAAATAGCCCGGAAGAGACTTCGCGTTTGCGATAACCGCGTCCATTCCTCCCGCCTGGCTGATGCCGAAGATCAGGATGATGATCAGAGCAACCGTCATGACAATGCTCTGAATCAGATCGGTCAGGCTGGCAGCAAGGAAACCGCCGGTCAGCGTATAGGAAATGATAACCGCTGCGCTGATCACCATCGCGATGTGATAATCTACCGAAAACAGACTGGAAAAAAGCTTTCCGCACGCAGCAAAGCCGGAGCCGGTGTACGGAATAAAGAAAATGATAATGATGCATGCCGCGATCAGCATCAGCGCCCTGTGCTTATCCTTGTAGCGGTCTGAAAAGAAATCCGGAATCGTGATCGAACCCGTCCTGGCAGTGTAGCGCCGGATCCTTTTCGCGACGAGCAGCCAGTTGATATAGGTGCCCGCGGCAAGACCGATACAGGTCCACCCCACATCGGCCATACCGGACAGATAAGCCAGTCCCGGAAGTCCCATCAGAAGATAGGAACTCATATCCGAAGCCTCCGCACTCATAGCGGTCACAATCGGCCCGAGCTTTCTGCCCCCGAGGTAAAAATCACTGATATTCTCATTCTGTTTTGCCACCACGAATCCAATCGCCAGCATACCGAGCAGGTACACGATCATGACGATCAGAATTCCAACCTGTGAACTTGTCATTTCTCTCCCTCACTTCTTCATAAAATCCTGTAAAACACCTGAAAATATCCTGATATAAATACGGCTCGAAAATACGCAGCACAGGTTTCTGTCTGCAGCTTAATCCATGATACACACCAGCCCGAAATCACCCGCCGCGCATCTCAAATTAATCCTGCAATAGAATCATTACAAATTCGCATATATAGCATGAGATTTTCAAATGCATTGTGGAGAGTTTACCACATTCCAGTGGTAAACTCAATATCTCTAAGCAGTTTTTCTCCGATCGGATAGCTTTAAGCGGTTTTTCTCCGACCTGAATATCTGAATATCCGCAGGCATTTTTGTCCAAAGACAGACAGCAATGCAGTGACGGCAGGCAGCAAAAAGGCGTGAAGAGGTAATCTCCACGCCTTTTCCAAGAATAAATTTTATTCAGCTTCGCAGTTTCGAGTTGCTTCTTCCCAAACATTGCATCCACGTTTTGTATGAATTTAAAATTTTATATCAGCTTCGCAGTGCCGTTACCGGATCACTTCTGGACGCCTTCCGGGAAGGAATCAGGCCGGCAAACATGGTCAGCGCCACACTGAGCGCGATCAGCATCAGCGCCGCTGCCGGTGGAAGTGCCGCATGTATCTCCTGACCGGTCACACGCACAATCAGCGCATTGATCGGGATCGTAAGCAGCAATGTGACGCCGACACCGATGCCCCCGGCCAGGATACCTGTGATGAAGGTTTCCGCATTGAACACCTGCGCCACGTTGTGACGCGATGCGCCCATCGCCCGCAGGATTCCGATCTCCTTTCTCCGCTCCAGCACACTGATATAGGTAATAACCCCAATCATTATCGAAGAAACAACCAGCGAGATCGCGACAAAAGCGATCAGGACATAGCTGATGGTATCAATGATCTTTGTGACGGACGACATCATGGCAGTAACCATATCCGTGTAGGTGATCATCTTGCTGTCCTCGCCCTTCTTCTCCATCTGCTTATTGTAAGAGGTCAGGAGATTCACGACCTCATTTTTTGCCTTGAAATCCTTTGGATAAATATTGATTTCGGAGGGCTCGGCAGGATCGGCATAACCAAGAGAAGACAGATTGTTCTCCAGCGAGCTGCTGTTGCCCTGCATCATAGAACTCATCAGTTTCTGCAGCTGTCCGGCGTCCATGTTCGCCCGAAAGGCAGATGCCAGCTGGTCCGGATCGATCTGGAACATTTTCTCCATATTCCCGGAGATCGCGCTGACGGTCTGACCGAGCGCCTGTGAGAGCGCCTGCTGAAGCTGTCCGGTCATTTGCGTCATAGCCGATGTGATCGCACCTTCGATCTGCGCGGTAACCGCCTGAATCAGCGCGCTGACCGTGCTCTGAAGCGTATCCGAGAGGGCGCTCTGAAGCCCGCTTACATCAATCATCTGCCCCGCCGCATTCAGAAGAAGCTTCTGCGCATCCTCGGACTGCAGATAGGCAGCAAAAGAATCCGCGGCCTTAGACAGCTGCGGCGCGTCATGTTCACCCGCCCACTCGTCATAGCTCTTCGAAAGCGTCTCCGTCATGGAAGCTGCATCCCCGTCTGTGACCGTAAAGCGACTGAGCTTGTCTGTGATGACGGAAAAAGCTTTTCCGACGGTTTCCTCCGCATCCGGAGAGGACAGCCAGCTTTTGAAGCCGTCCGGACTCAGGGGATCATCGGACAGATTCTTCTGTACATATTCCGAATATCCTTCAAAAATCTCAGATGCCATTTGTACCACATCGTCCCGGGTAATGAGATTTTCCTTGTTGGCATCAAGAATCTTCTGCATTTCCGACTGAACCGCGGCTCTCCCCGTCTCCGACTGAAGATATTCCGCGAATGCGCTGCCAAGCTTCGTATAGTCGGTGGAAGGATCCTTCGAGATGCTTTCCAGATAGCCCTTCGCCGCCTCCTGAAAGAGACTCTGAAGCTGTTCCCCGGTCACATGCACCTGAACCTTCGAGAGAAGCCCCGGGAGGTCTACACTTCCGAGATCCGGCATCGCGTTCTGCATTGCCGACGGGTCAAGGCTTTCCTCCAGATTCAGATTGCTGAAATCCAGATTCTGAAGATTCAGGTTTTGAAGAATCTTGTTCAGATCCAGGCTGTCCGGCGAGATCGATTCTGCCTTCGACGAGAATGCCTTCTGAAGCGCGTCCCCGTCGATGGAAAAAAGCCTGCTTAAATCCAGATCGGACGAGACGTTCTCCTCGGAAAACTTCTTGCCTGTCAGTACATTGACTTCCGGATTCTTCAGCTGATCCTTTACGACCTCACTTTGAGCGGCCTCCTTCATCAGTTCTTCCTCCAGCAGCGGGGAGTAAGCGATCCCGGTACTCAGAGCCTCTGACATTGTTTCCTTCTTCGGCTGTACGATTCCCGTGATCGTCAGTTTCTTCCCGTTCTCCGCCAGTTTTTTCACAAAATCCCTGTCGTCGCTCTGGTCGGTCCAGACATTGTATGTATCATCACGGGTATAATAGTCACAGGCATTCACCAGCCGAAAACTCTTACCGAGAAAATCATCATAGGCATAGACAGCTTCCGCGCTTTCTGTGCTGCTGTCCTGTACGGCGCGATCCGAACCAGAGGAAACCACGGACCCGCTTCCGTCTTCTGTCCCGCTTCTGTCTTCTGCCCCGCTGTCAGACGTTTTCCTTACAACTGCCTTCGTGTCGTCCTTCTTTCCGTCCGCAAAATTCTCGATCCGCTGCTCCAGCTCCTTCCGGTCCCGAAGCCCCAGGGCATAGAGGATCACATCGCTGACCTCACCGCTTGAATTCAGAACCAGAGTCAGATCGGTATCTTTTTCCGGCCAGTGTCCCGCCTTCAGATCATAGGACTCCTGATAAAGCTCTTTCGACGTCGGAAGCTTGCTGAAAAGGTTCACGCTGAGAGAACCGGTCATCATCCCGGCAATGTCCATATTCCCCGAATCATCAGAAGAGAGGGAATCAAACAGATGATTCGGATTCAGCTGTTCGGCCGTGCCATCCTCCAGCGTATAGATCTGAGGCGTGATGCCGTAGTTGTACTCGATGGCATTCACATACTTCTGAATTCCACTTTCCCTGCTGTCCAGATAGCTTTTCAGAGCCCCCAGATCGTTTGTGCTTACATCCTTCAGCAGCCTTCCCGCCGTTTCATCCACACCAACCGCGTCGGTATAGGTCTTTGTGCCGCCTGATCCAAACATAGATCCCGGATCATCGCCCATGCTCTTCATCATAGAGGTCAGATCATATCCGGTCTTCTCAATCTGAAGCGGATACATCGCAAGCGTCTCTGCCTCCTGTGTCTGTATAAAGCGGTTCGCGCCGCTCGAGAGCGCAAGGATCAACGCGATGCCGATGATGCCGATGGATCCCGCGAAGGAAACCAGCAATGTCCTCGCCTTCTTTGTCCGAAGATTGTTGCCGCTTAAGGCAAGCGCGGTCAGAAAAGACATGGCGGCTTTTCCCATGTTCCGGTGAACCGGTGCTTTCTCCTCTCTTCCGGTTTCCGGCGGATTGGTGTCGGACAGAATCCGCCCATCCTTGATGGTCACTATCCGGGTGGCATACTTCTGCGCCAGATCCGGATTATGCGTCACCATAACGACCAGCCGGTCCTTTGCGACCTCCTTCAGAATATCCATCACCTGAATGCTCGTCTCTGTGTCAAGCGCGCCGGTCGGCTCATCCGCCAGTACAATGTCCGGATCGTTGACAAGCGCCCTTGCGATTGCCACCCGCTGCATCTGTCCGCCGGAAAGCTGTGAGGGTTTCTTGTGCTCCTGCCCGGCAAGTCCGACCCGGCGGAGCGCCTCCATCGATCTCTCCCGCCTCTCATTTCCGGAGACGCCCGAAATGGACAGTGCCAGCTCTACGTTGGCAAGCACACTCTGGTGCATGATCAGGTTGTAGCTCTGGAAGACAAAACCGATCGTGTGGTTCCGGTAGGAATCCCAGTCTCTGTCCTTGTATTTCTTCGTGGAAATTCCGTTGATCACCAGATCTCCGCTGTCATACTGGTCCAGACCTCCCACAATATTCAATAAGGTTGTTTTTCCGGATCCGCTCGGCCCGAGAACGGCCACGAACTCACTGTCCCGCAGATCGAGGCTCACGTGATCCAGTGCCTTCTGGACCAGATCGCCGGTTCGGTACTCCTTGCTGATATTTTTTATCTGAAGCATAAAATCAATTTCTCCCTTAATAAACGGCCCTGCTGCCAAGCCACCATTTACATCCGCAGCAATGTCCGGCAAGCCCTCCCCTGGCAAACTTCCCTGCTACAAAGCCGAAATTTACATAAATGACAATGTCCGGCAAGCGCAACTGCAGGGATCCGCCTAGCTTCGGTGCCACCATTTGAATCGTGCCTGATACGGCAATACGGTCATTTTATGCAAAACCACTTCGAAACGCAATGATCTTGTGCAAAAAATCCAGACCTGATGTTATCCGGAAACAGGGCTGCGAATTCATTTCTATATTTTTTATTTATCAAAATTCGATCACGTATACTATTTTTATATGGTTATTCAAAAGATTTCGTATTTGTGTTTTCTATACTTCCGGCGTACACTTCTATACAGCATAAGTCCTGTCGCCTGTAAGGCGCAAAATCGTGCAGCGTCTGATAAATGGACTCAATCATTACAGCCGGGACAGATTGACTCATTTCATTGTTATTTCATTATTTATAGAAAGGACTCATTTCATGAAACGACTCTGGCCTTATCTGAAGCGGCATCTGGCGGCGACCATCTGCGCCCCGCTTTTCAAGATGCTGGAAGCAACCTTTGAACTGATCGTTCCGCTGATCGTCGCAAAGATGATCGATGTCGGAATCGCCAACCGCGATGTCTCTTACATCATTCACAACGGAATCCTGCTGATCATACTCGGATTCATCGGCCTCGCATCCGCAATCACCGCGCAGTATTTTGCCGCAAAGGTCGCCACCAGCACCTCAACGATGATGCGAAATGACCTCTACGCACATATCCAGACACTTTCCTGGAAGCAGATTGACAGCATCGGGACCTCTACTCTGATCACGCGGATGACGAGTGACATCAACACCGTTCAGAACGGCGTCAACATGTTCCTCCGTCTCTTTCTGCGTTCACCGTTCGTCGTTTTCGGCGCCATGATCCTGGCCTTCACCGTCGATGTCCCGACAGCCGTCAGCTTTGCCATCATCATCCCGGTGCTGCTCTTTATCATCATGTCGATCATTCTCATCACGATGCCTCTGAACCGCAAGGTACAGTCGCAGCTCGACAGAATTCTCCGGAAGACCCGTGAGAATCTGCAGGGCGTCCGCGTCGTCCGCGCGTTCAACCAGCAGAAACGGGAGACCTCCTCCTTCGACAGCGAAACCGAACGGCTTTATCAGAAGCAGGTCCACGTGGGAAAAATATCCGCGCTTCTGAATCCCATGACCTATGTCGTCATCAACCTCGGCATCGTCGCTATTCTCTGGATCGGCGGCAAAAGAGTCAATACCGGCGCCCTGACACAGGGAAGCATCACCGCCCTGGTCAACTATATGACACAGATTCTCACCGAGCTGATAAAACTCGCCAATCTTATCATCCTGCTCTCCCGGGCAGCCGCATCCATGAACCGCGTGGACGATGTCTTCCGAATGCAGAATACACGGGCAGACGGCACGGTCGATTTCCCTGCCGGAGCAGACGGAGCCTCCATCGACTTCGATCACGTCACCTTTACCTATCAGGAAGGCTCCTCCCCCGCGCTCGATGACATCAGCTTTCACGCGGACGCAGGCTCCACCCTCGGCATTATCGGCGGTACCGGTGCCGGAAAGAGCACGCTGATCAATCTTCTTCCGCGATTCTACGACACGGACTCCGGATCGGTGTCCCTGAACGGGAAAAACGTCCGCGACATCCGCGAAAAGGATCTCCGCTCCAGCATCGGCGTCGTTCCCCAGAAGGCTGTACTCTTTCAGGGAACCCTTCGCGACAATATGAAATGGGGAAATGACGACGCCACAGACGAACAGATCTACAAGGCGCTCGATATCGCCCAGGCCAGAGAATTTGTAGACCAGAAGGGAGAGGGCCTCGATCTTCCGATCGAACAGGAGGGACGCAATCTCTCCGGCGGCCAGAAACAGCGCCTGACCATCGCCCGTGCCGTGGTGCGGGACCCGCAGATCCTGATCCTGGACGACAGCGCTTCCGCCCTCGATTTTGCCACAGACGCAAAGCTGCGGAAGGCCATCCACAACGACATCTCCAGACGTACCGTCATTCTCGTCTCCCAGCGTGTCAGCACCATCCGGAGCGCCGACCAGATTCTGGTTCTCGATGACGGAAGGCTGGCCGGAAGCGGGAACCACTTTGAACTTCTGAAAAACTGCAGCATATACCGGGACATCTGCCAGTCACAGATGACACCGGATGAAATTGAGCGAGATCTGAAGGGGCCACTTGAGAGCGAAGGCAGCCGGAAGAACACAGACGCGACAGCAGTCAATCGAAAGACACAGGACGCCTCGGCAGGCAATCAAAAGACACAGAATGAGAGTGACCCCACCCAGAAGGGATGTGAATAAAATGACGATAAACACAAAAGATCCGAAAAACGCGAAAAAAGCGATGCGCAAGAATACCCTCCTGCGGATCATCAGCTACGTGAAGCCCTACATGGGATTTGTGATCCTGTCCTTGGTCCTGGCCGTTCTGTCTGTCGCTCTGACCCTGCTGATCCCCATCTTCATCGGTAATGGTGTGGATCTGATCGTCTCAAAGGGACATGTCGATTTCGCGGGTCTGCTCCGCATCATCCGCAGAATCGTCATCTGCATCGCAGTGACGGCAGCTGCCCAGTGGACCATGAATCACATCAACAACAAAATCACGTACCTGATTGTTCGGGATCTGCGCAAGGAGGCCTTTCACAAGATTCACAGCCTGCCGCTCTCCTACATTGACGCGCATCCCACCGGCGATCTGATCAGCCGTGTCATCACAGATGTCGAGCAGCTTTCCGATGGAATTCTGCTTGGATTCACCAACCTGTTCACCGGTATCGTAACCATCGTGGGAACGATTATCTTCATGCTGACGCTGCAGCCCCTGATCACGCTCATCGTCGCGGTTCTGACGCCGCTGACATTTTTTGCCGCAAAATTCATCTCCGACCGTTCCTTCCGTTTCTTTAAAAAGCAATCGGAATCCAGAGGAAACCTGACGACGCTGACCAACGAGATGATCGGGAATCTGACCGTCGTCCAGACCTTCGGTCACGAGGCGGCCGCCCTGAAGGAATTCGAAAAACGCAGCCGGGAACTCGGCGAGAACAGCATGAAAGCCACCTTCTACTCGTCCCTGACCAATCCGACGACAAGATTTCTCAACACCCTGATCTACAACGGCGTGGTCATCGCCGGATGTCTGCTCTGCTTCCTGTCGCCCATCGGCTCCTCGCTGCTGACGATCGGAAAGCTGACCAGCTTCCTCGCCTATGTCAAGCAGTACAGCCAGCCGTTCAACGATATCACAAACGTGATCACAGAATTTCAGAACTCCGTCGCATCCGCAGGACGCGTGTTCGAGATGCTCGATGAGGAGCCGGAACCGGCGGATGATCCGGACGCCATTTCCATCGAACACGCAAAGGGCGCTGTTCAGATCAAAAATGTTGCCTTCTCCTATACGCCGGACCATCCGCTGATCGAGAATCTCAATGTGGATGTCGCGCCCGGCAGACGAATTGCCATCGTCGGCCCGACCGGCTGCGGCAAAACCACCATCATCAACCTGCTCATGCGTTTCTACGACGTAAACAGCGGTTCCATCTCCGTGGACGGTACCGATATCCGCAGGATCCGCCGCCTGAGTCTCCGCGACAACTACGGAATGGTTCTCCAGGACACTTGGCTGAAGGCTGGAACAATCCGGGAGAACATCGCGTACGGCAGACCCGACGCCACCGATGAGGAAGTCGTCGCAGCGGCGAAAAAGGCATACGCCCACAGCTTTATCCTCCGCATGCCCAACGGCTACGACACGGAAATCGAGGAAAACGGAGGAAACCTCTCCGCGGGACAGAAGCAGCTCCTCTGCATCGCCAGAGTCATGCTGAACCTCCCACCGATCCTGATCCTTGACGAGGCGACCTCCTCCATCGATACGCTCACCGAAATCCGTATTCAGAAGGCCTTCGATGAAATGATGAAGGGACGGACCAGCTTCGTGGTCGCGCACCGTCTCTCCACCATCCGGGACGCCGATGAAATCCTCGTCATGCGCGACGGCCACATCATCGAACAGGGCAATCATGAACAGCTGCTCGCAAAGAACGGCTTCTACAGCAGGCTCTACCACGCGCAGTTTGAGAGAAGCTGAATATTGTATCTGACTCCGTTGCGGCCGGATATGCTCCTGTGAACGTAAATAAAGAAGCTGGATGCGGCACCTGACTTTGCTGTTGCCGGATACTCCCCTTTGTACACGTAAATTAACAAAGACCTCTGTACGAGATTTGATGTTCTCATCAGAGGTCTTTTTACTATATTTTTCTACTAAATTTTTTCTGCTATATTTTACTGTATAGCCTAATAAGTTGTGGGGCCAAGCCCCATTAAAAAAGCGCAAAAAACCCCTATCCAATCTAAACGTGCTTTTATGGGGTAAAATATCAAATGCTATGCG
>NZ_JBQKIK010000028.1:0-45862 GCF_052117805.1 Bilifractor sp. LCP21S3_F8
TCGCATAGCATTTGATATTTTACCCCATAAAAGCACGTTTAGATTGGATAGGGGTTTTTTGCGCTTTTTTAATGGGGCTTGGCCCCACAACTTATTAGGCTATACAGTAAATGTATGATATCGAAAATATGATCAGAATGAGGATGGTTCAATGGCAGAGATTGTAAAAGCTGTGAAAAATGAAAATGTGGCGGAAACACTTGAGCAGTACGTGAGAGAGGCGCCGGAGGATATGCGGCCACAGGTCCGTGCGATGCTGGATGTTTTCGGAGGCGGCGATTCCGAAAGGGCAGAGGAGATGTGCCGGGAAATTCTGCAGAAGAAGCCGGATTATCCGTATGTGCAGACGGTTTATGGAGTGTGCCTTTTTGAAAAAAGCAGATTTGAGGATGCGGAGCGGATCTTCCGGGAGGTGATCGAGGCACATCCGGATTTTGAGAAGGCGGCCGTCCAGCTGGCAAAATCATACCATGCGCAGAAGAAATACCGGGAGGCTGCTGCCGAGTTCGGTAAAATTCTTCCGTTAAAAGAGTACGAACCGATGGTTTATTCCGCGTATGGGGACTGCCTGGAAAATCTGGGGCTGAAGAAAAAAGCACTGGAGGCGTTCCGGGAGGACATTATCCAGTACGATAAGGAGAAATTCGTGCCCAACGAGAGATGGATGGACGGTGTGTTCCAGAGAGCACTGGAACTCGAAGTGTCCATGAATCAGGATCTGTTCCTGAAGGACCTCGAGGATTACAAGGATTTTCTGAGACATGCGGAGCATGTGGCGGATTATCAGCAATATCTCGCGGATCTGATCGTGGTCATGAGTATGGAGCTGGAGAAAAAATGGCTCCGGAATCCGTTTGTGGAATTTGTCACTTTCGTATCCAGGCTCGGGGTGATGCAGGGGAAATACCAGGAAACCATCACGAGCGCCTATTTAGCCGCAGAGTCCTATAGCCTGCGTGACGACAGGGAGATTTCCCCTCTGCTGGAAGATTTTGTGAACAATATTTATTCGGAGCAGCACATCGGTGAGATGGAGAATTCCTCGGACGAATATGTGGCGAACGGCATCCGGATTAACGCGAGGATTGCCTGCTGGCAGATGATTCAGTATCTGCCGCAGCACGAGAATGAGATTTCCTATTTCCAGACACATTATCCGCAGAGCTATCTGATCGTGGCGGAGCTGATCGGCCGTGCCCGTAATGATGCGGCCGCCTTTGAGAAGGAACTCCTTCAGGATATACAGAAATACGCGGACATGGATGATATTGGGCTGGATGACCTGCGCGGACGGCTTGCGGATTCCTACCATGAAATGATGAAAAAGCAGTCGCCGGAGGCTGGGAACGGAGGAACCTATCGGCGCACCTCCAGAAAGATCGGAAGAAATGAGCCCTGCCCCTGCGGTTCCGGAAAGAAGTATAAGGACTGCTGCGGGAAGGGGAAGTGACAACGGAAACGCAGTCTATGCTTGTTTCGTTCGAAAAATCAGGCAGTAGAAAGGCATCCGACATCAGAGAAAAAGGAGACCGCCGCACAGAGATTTGAATCTGTGCGGCGGTCTCCTTTCTAATGACTGACATGCAGTCGGTTATGTTTGTTCTACTGACATGCAGTCTGTTCCGAAGAGGTTCTGCATGACTGCCCGATATCGTCTGTCGCGTATAGCCGGCAGGATTTTACTTCTGATAAGGTGCCGGCTGCATATCCGGTGTCACAACGCCCTTCTGAAGCATGATGTTTGCATAGAGAGCGGTTTCGCCTGTGGAGATGACACAGTAAGCGGTCTTCTCGGTCTCCTCATAGAACTTGAATCTCTCGATTGTGCCGATGGCGTCGGCTCCGCGCTTGTCATACTTCGCAACGATTTCCTTGTAGGTATCCCAGATCGGTGTCTCGACGTTGTCGCCGGGCATAACTTCCATCAGATTTACCGGATGCTCAACATAGGGATCCAGCGGGAAGAGCTGCAGAATCGCGTCAAGAATTTCAGGTACGCCGTGACCGTCCATGCGGACGATGACCGCGTTCTTTCCCTTGGTCGGAACCGGGAAGTTTCCGTCACTGATTACCAGACGGTCAGAATGGCCCATCTCACAAATAACCTTCAGAAGCTCGGGCGGCAGGATTGCCGGTACATTTTTTAACATGATAAAAACTCCTTTCTCCGTGGTGTCTTACACCACACATATATAGTCTGCTGACACTTATTTTATCTTTTTTTCTGTCACAATTCAATAGAAAAATGAAACGTTTCGCTTAAAACCGAATCGATTCGGAAAAAGTGATTGACAGAGGTGTGGGGACATCCTATAATGAAACCAAAACCGAAACGATTCGGTCTGCCGGAGCATATCTCACGGCCTCCGAATGGGCATGATTACAAGGAGGGAACTTACATGTCACTCGTTACTTCAAAACAGATGCTTCTGGATGCACAGAAGGGACATTACGCAGTCGGCGCATTTAATGCTGAGAATATGGAGATGGTACAGGCAATCGTTCAGGCAGCCGAGGAACTGAAGGCACCGGTTATGATCCAGACCACCGGCGGCACGCTGAAATACGCCACCCCGAAGATGTTCGCGAATATGGTGAAGGCGGTCGCAGAGACAGCCAGTGTGCCGGTATGCATTCATCTGGATCATGGCCCGAGCTTTGATATGGCCGTGAAGTGCATTGTCGCGGGGTACACCTCTGTCATGATCGACGGATCAAAGCTTCCTTTCGAGGAGAACATCGCGATCAGCAAGAAGGTAGCAGATATGGCGGCAGCGGTCGGTATCCCGACAGAGGCCGAGCTTGGAAAGGTCGGCGGCAAGGAGGACGACACGGTATCTTCCGGTGACGATATCTACACGGATCCGCAGGAGGCGAAGGAATTCGCGGAGCGCACGGGCATTTCCTCACTGGCGGTCGGCATCGGCACTGCTCACGGCTTCTACAAGGGGACACCGGTTCTGGATGTGAACCGGCTTGCAGAGATCCGTGAGGTGGTTGACGTTCCGCTTGTGCTGCACGGAGCATCCGGACTTACGGATGAACAGGTGAGAAGCTGCGTGGAGAGAGGTATCTGCAAGGTGAACTTCGCGACCGAGCTGCGCAAGGCATATACAGACGCTGTCAAGAAATACATCGCTGAGGATCCGGACGTATTCGATCCGAAGAAGTATCAGGCAGCAGGAAGAGCGGCGGTTGTTGAGCAGGTGAAGTACCGCATGACGGTCTGCGGCTGCGACGGCAAAGCAGAGAACTGAGAAGGCAAGGCAGAGAGCTGAGGCCGGACGGATCCGAAATGAGACAGGAGCGCTGAAAACGCAGAGAAATTGATCCGGACGAGTGATCGTCAGGCAGCTGCAGGAAGGCTTTGAAAGAGTGACTGAACGACGCCTGAAGACGGGAGGGAGGAAGTATGGCGGCTACGGTAAAGGACATTGCGACGAGAGCAGGGTGCGGCGTAGCGACGGTTTCCTCCTATCTGAATGGAGGAAATGTACGGCCGAAGAACCGGGCGAAGATCGAGGCGGCGATCGGGGAGCTTCACTATGAAGTAAACGAGACGGCGCGGCAGCTGAAGACGAATCGGACGAAGATGATCGGCGCGGTAATTCCCGAGCTGAACAGCACGTTCTGCGCGAGAGTGTTAAGCGAAATCGAGGATATTCTCCGTCAGCACGGTTATGCCATGCTGGTCTGCGACTGCCGGACAGACAGCGCCAGGGAGAGAGAGGCTGTCGATTTTCTTCTGAAACGCAGGGTAGACGGACTCGTGGTGCTTCCGGTTGACGCTACCGGGAATAATCTCCGGAAGTTTATCCGGACGGAAAAGCCCGTGGTTTTAATTGACCGGCAGATTGAGGGACTGGATGTGGATTCGGTCTGTGTAGACAACCGTGCGGCGATTCGCTCGGCGGTGGATCTTCTGGTGAAGAAGGGGCACACGCATATCGGGATGATTGCCGGACCGGAGGAGATCAACGCTGCCAGGCAGAGAATGCGGGGCTACCGTGAGGCGTGTGAGAAAAACAGAATTGTCTGCGCCGAGGACTATATCTTTCACGGAGATGATTCGATCGAAAGCGGCACCTGTGGAATTGAGACGTTACGGCAGATGCATCCGGAGATGACGGCGGTTGTGATTTCGAATTATCGGATGACGATAGGTGCCATGATTGGCGCCAACGAGTCCGGAATCGAGATCCCAGGGGAGCTCTCCGTCGTGGGATTCGATAACCCCCAGTTCGCGAGGGCGGTGCACCCGAAACTTACGATCATCAATCAGCCGGTCGATGAAATCGGCGAGAAGGCGGCGGAGATTATGCTGCAGCGGCTCGGTGAGATCGGAGATGCGGAAAATGGAGAGTCTGATGCATCAGCGCGCAGGCATATCTGGCTCGGCACAACGATACTGGAGGGCAGGTCGGTGCTTGACCGGAATAACGCGAAATGATGCCGTAGGCAGGCAGGCGCCTGGCCGGAATAACGCAGAATGAACAGGTTCCCTGCTTTATCTAACGCAGCGTTGGAGCATTGGGATGCCGGAGAGGAAGTTAGGAAACTATGGGAGAGTTTTTACTGGGAATAGATATCGGAACGAGCGCCTGCAAGGTGGCGGCCTTTGACCGGTACGGCAGGGTGGAGACATCTGCGACGGGTGATTATCCGGTTTATTATCCTCACCCGGGCTGGGCGGAGCAGAATGCGGAGGACTGGTACCGGGGCGTCTGTGAGGCATTGGCAAAGATCTGGGCTGAGGGGAAGGTGAAGCCTGCAGATATCTGTGGAATCGGAATCGACGGGCAGGGCTGGTCCGCCATCGCTCTGGATAAGGACGGGAAGAATCTGACGAATACGCCGATCTGGATGGATACCCGCGCGCAGTCTGTGTGTGACCGGATCAATGAACGGATCGGACAGGACAAGATTTTTGATCTTGCAGGAAACGCGCTGCAGCCTTCCTACACCACGCCGAAGGTTCTCTGGTACAGAGAAAACCTTCCGGAGGTCTATGCGCACACGGACAAGATTCTGCACGCGAACGGATACATCGGATATCGTCTGACCGGAAAGATGACGGAAGATATCTGTGACGCGTACGGCTGGCATTGCTTTGATATGAGAAGGGGTGTCTGGGATTATGATATGGCATCCGAGATCGGAATCCCGAAGGAGTTCCTACCGGAGATCGTGAACTGTGATCAGGTGATCGGTAAGGTGACAGAGGCAGCGGCGAAGGAAACGGGACTTCTGGAGGGAACGCCGGTAGTTGCGGGAGGTCTTGATGCCGCGTGCGGAACGCTTGGCGCCGGCGTGATTCACGACGGGGATACACAGGAGCAGGGAGGACAGGCCGGCGGCATGAGCGTTTGTCTGGATGAATATAAGGCGGATCCCAGGCTGATTCTGTCGTTTCATGTCATTCCGGGCAAATGGCTGCTGCAGGGCGGTACGACCGGAGGCGGCGGAGTGATGCGGTGGTTTGAGCGGGAGTTCGCCGGAGAGGAGCGTCTCCTGGCGGAGAAGACCGGAGAGTCGTCTCTCGTGCAGCTGAATCATGAGGCGGAAAAGGTTGCGGCCGGATCGGACGGACTTGTTTTTCTCCCGTATATGAGCGGAGAACGCTCGCCGATCTGGAATCCGGACGCGAAGGGTGTGTTCTACGGGCTTGATTTCTCGAAAACGAAGGGGCACATGGTGCGTGCCTGCATGGAGGGTGTTGCCTACGCCCTGAAGCATAATCTGGATGTGGCTGAGAAAGCGGGGGCGCATGTCGAGCTGCTCCGCGCGATGGGCGGCTCGGCGAATTCGCTGCTGTGGACGCAGATCAAGTCGGATATCACGGGAAAGCCGATTGTCGTTCCGTCCTCTGACACGGCAACGACGCTCGGCGCGGTTATGCTCGCCGGAGTCGGCTGCGGATTCTACCATGATTATGAAGAAGCGGTTTCGCTCACGGTTCATGACACGAGACGACATGAGCCGGATCCCGGAAACGCGGCTGTTTATCAGAAAAATTATGAGACATATCTGGAACTGTACCGGGATCTCGAGGGACTTATGAGACGAAACGGTGGCAGTTTTTGAGACAACAGACTGTCGGTGACAGAGTGTCGCTGTCAATTTGAATAAATATCTTTGTTAAATGTTGTGCAATAAGCGGTATTCGTAAGAAATTCTTCAGGAGGAAGAAAAGATGGCAATCATGATGAAAGCAGGCGTGGTACATGCGAGAGATGATCTTCGTTACGAGGATATTGAAAAGCCGCAGCCGAAGGCGGGAGAGGTGCTGATCAAGGTCAAATATACCGGAATCTGCGGCTCTGATGTGCCGAGGGTTAACGGTGACGCGTGTCACTTTTTCCCGAATGTTCTGGGACATGAATTTTCAGGAATCGTGGAAGAGGTCGGTGAAGGCGTGACAAGGGTGGCGCCGGGAGACTATGTGGCAGGCGTTCCGCTGGTTCCCTGCATGAAGTGCCCGGACTGCGCGAGAGGCGACTATTCTCTGTGCAAGCATTACAGCTTTATCGGTTCCCGTCAGTTCGGATCCTTCGCTGAGTATGTCTGTGTCCCGGAAATCAATGCGGTAAAATTTGATAAATCCATCTCCTTTGAGCAGGCGGCGCTTTTTGAGCCGGCAACGATCGCTCTTCACGGACTGGAAAGAACGGGATACAAGGGCGGCCACACCGTCGCGATTCTCGGTACCGGCCCGATCGGTATGCTGACGGCGCAGTGGGCGAAGATCTTCGGCTCGAAGAAGGTTGTGGTTTTTGATATCGTTCCGGAAAAACTGGCTCTTGCCGAAGAGCTTGGCGCGGACGCCGGGATCAATACCCTGGACGATGACTTTATGGATCAGGCGATGGCTCAGACCGATGGCGTCGGCTATGACTATGTCTATGAGACGGCGGGCAACACCATTACGATGAAGATGGCATTCCAGCTTGCGGCGAATAAGGCCGGCGTCTGCTTCATCGGAACACCGAAGAAGGAACTGACATTTACGGTGAGCGAGTGGGAGAATCTGAACCGGAAGGAGTTTACGCTTACCGGATCCTGGATGTCCTATTCGGCTCCGTTCCCGGGTCATGAGTGGACCGATGTGGCGCATTATTTTGCCACAGGCCAGCTGAAATATGATCCGAGAATGATCTGGAAGATTGTACCGCTTTCTCAGATCGCGGATGCGTTCCAGTGGTATAAAGAACGCGGCAAGGTAAAGGGAAAGATTCTGATCGACTCCGAGAAGTAAAAAGGATGAGTTCTGACAGATATGTTCTGAAGATAAGTTCTGGAAGACAGGATCTGACGGGCAGGTTGTTAGGGATGAGTTCTGGCTGAGAACAGAATGGAGAGCAATTGAATCAGGAAAAAGACAGAGAGGATACCGTATGATACTGACAGTAACCGCAAATGCGGCGGTGGACACCCGATACGTCGTGGACGGCTTCGGGGTAAACGAGGTGAACCGTGTAAAAATCTGCGAGCGCTCGGCTGGTGGAAAAGGGCTGAACGTCTCCAGAGCTGCGCATATCGCCGGGGAGGAAATCCTGGCGACCGGGTTCCTCGGAGGTCATTCCGGTGAGTTTGTACAGGAACATCTGCACCGGGAGGGAATCCGCGAGGATTTTGTGTGGTGCAGCGGAGAGACGCGTTCCTGCATCAATATCTGGGACGAGGTGAATAAAACGCAGACGGAATTTCTGGAGCCGGGATTTGAGGCAACGGAAACAAATCAGGACGCACTGGTTCGGACATTCAGAGAGCATATCTCGGATGCTGCGGTGGCGACGATCTCGGGGTCAATGCCTTCCGGCTGCGACAGCAGTCTGTACAAGAGGCTGATCGACGCAGGGCGTGCGGCAGGAAAAAAAGTGATTCTGGATACGAGCGGCAGCACGCTGAAGGAGTGCGTCGCTTACAGGCCGTTCATGATCAAGCCGAACATCGATGAGATTCAGATGCTGGTTGGAAGAACGCTGACGGAGGGAAACCGGGACGAGCTTCTGGAGGCGGCAGGTGAGCTTCACGCAAAGGGAATTCCGACTGTTGTGATTTCTTTGGGAAGTGCAGGGTCGCTTATGTCCTGTGAAGAAGGGGTATACGAGGCTCACGTCCCGAAAATCAATGCGGTCAATACAGTCGGCTGCGGAGATTCCATGATCGGAGGCTTTGCCGCCGGGATCGCGCGGGGACTGGACATGAAGGATTGCCTGAGACTTGCCAGCGCAATATCGGCAGCGAGCGCGATGACCGACAGAACCGGATTTTTCCGGATGGAGGACATGACTGCTATCCGGGATCGCGTGGAGATCATCAGAGTACGATAAAGAAGGATAAACCTGATCAAAGATGTATGGATATTTTTTTAGAAGAGGAGGAATGAGAAATGGAATTTATTGATCCTGCGAAAATCCCTCAGAGAACGCTCTACACAGGAGCAAAAATGCCGGCGGTCGGAATGGGAACCTTCGGGTCCGATCATGCGACACCGGAGCAGGTGCGTGACGCGGTTCGCGGCGCTATCCGGGTAGGATACCGTCATTTTGACTGCGCGGCGTGCTACGGAAACGAGGACCAGATCGGAGAGGTCTTTGCGGAGGCGTTCCAGAGCGGAGAGGTAAAGAGGGAGGACATGTTCATCGTCTCCAAGGTATGGAATGACATGCATGGCAAGGGAGATGTTCTTCTGGCCTGTGCACGCACACTGCGTGATCTCCAGCTTGACTATCTGGATATGTACTATGTTCACTGGCCATTCCCGAATTATCATCCGCCGAAATGCGATGTGACGGAGCGGAATCCAAATTCCAAACCTTTTTCGGTCAAGAGGTTCATGGCGACCTGGAGACAGATGGAACGCCTGGTGGATATGGGTCTTACAAAGCACATCGGTATGTCAAATATGACGTTGCCGAAGCTGAAGGCAGTCCTTCCGCTGTGCCGGATCAAACCGGCCTGCATCGAGATGGAGCTTCATCCGTGTTTCCAGCAGCAGGAGCTGTATGATTATATTCGTTCCCAGGGAATTGAAATCGTGGGATTCTGTCCGCTCGGTTCGCCTGACCGTCCGGAGAGAGACCGCACACCGGAAGATGTGGCGGATCTTCAGCAGCCTGTAATCCGCAAGATTGCGGAGGCTCACGGCGTGCATCCGGTTCTGATCGCGATCAAATGGGCGGTTCAGAAGGGGCACACCCCGATCCCATTCTCGATCAAGGAGAAAAATTATACGGCGAATCTGAAATGTGTGACGGAGGATCCGCTGACCGATGAGGAAATGGAAGAGATCCGGGGCATGGAATGCGGGAACCGGCTGGTAAAGGGACAGGTATTCCTTTGGCCGGGCGCAACCGACTGGCGCGACCTCTGGGACGAGGACGGAACAGACGCGCTTTGGGATAAGGATTGACAGTGATGCCGGAAGTCATGCGATCTGTGCAAGCGCATGATTGGACGCATGATTATTTAAAGATGCAGAGACCCGCAGGTGATGGAGTTCACCTGCGGGTCTCTCTGTGTAGTATTGTGTAGAATATAGAAGAAATCTGATGTGCCGGATAAGAACCGGTTATTTTTCGCGGGAATCAGTCCCCGGTGTTATAATCTGCCGGGTCCGCAATCCCGGTCTTTTCGGTTGTGGGCGTTTCCGGGGCCGGGATGCTTGCCGTTTCGGTTTTAGGCGCTTCCGGATTTGGAGCCTTGGATGTTCCGGCTGCGTGTGCCTCCGGGTCCGCAGCTTTGGCTGAATCTGGGGCGTGTGTTGCCGGGTCTGATGTGTGTGCTTCGGGAATTCCTTTCCCGCGGACGAGTCTGGCGACCATTGTCATGGCATAGAGGAGTACGGGGACAGCTATGGTGCAGAAGATCGATCCCATCAGAAGTCCCTTCGAGTATGGGCTTTTCACCAGTGCGAACACCATGGTGAGGGCGTACATCACAAGCAGAAGGATAATGCCTGCAAGGGCGGTAATCCTGCGCATGGTCCAGGGGTATTTCCTGTGGCTGCTGTTCCCGGTGATATTTTTCCGGTCATCCGGGAGGCCGTTTTCTGATTTGTTCATTCTGTGATCCCTTCCTGGTATAATGCATAATCTGCGGCAATGTATAATCTGCGGCAATATATAATCTGCAGCAATGTATAATCTGCGAATGGTGTAAAGCCTGATAATCAGGGCGGAAGTGCGTAATCACCAATTTTTCACAGTTGTTTTGTATACTGATCAGGATACCTTTTATAAGATATCTTCATGCAGTGGAAATGTCAAGGAAGAGGCAGGGAAGTCAAGTAAGATCAAGGAAGAGTCAGGGAGAAGTCAGGGAAGCCAAGGAAGAGCCAAGGAAGAGTGAGGGAAGCCGGGAAAGTGTTCGGAGACAGAGTGCGGTTTACGGCCTTACTCTTGAGCGTTGAGCTCTTCTAAGTGTCAGGTTTGGTACGTAATGGAGATTGCGTCTTTCGGAAAATTTTATATATTGTAAAATTGCAATCAATGGGTAAACGCGATAAAGTATTGACATTGAGAAGCGAGAAGCGGCGGAATCGGGCCGTGACTTTGGGAGGTATAAATATGAATCGATTTCGAGACTGGGTGAGCCGTGTGATGTATGGGCGATACGGAGTGGATCAGCTGGGACGGGTGCTTCTGTATGTTGAGATCGCCCTGCTTTTTGTGGCTGTCTTTGTGCCGAATATTTTTCTGAATATTGTGACGGCCCTGCTGCTTGTCTGGATTTTTTTCCGGATGATGTCGAGAAATATCAGCAGACGGGCGGAGGAGAACCGGAGATTTCTCTCCGGGTGGAACCGGGTGAAGTCTTTTTTCACAGGTGGTATGCGGGCGGCAAAGGACAGGGATCACGCGTATTTCCGGTGTCCGAACTGCGGGCAGAGGGTTCGTGTACCAAAGGGCAAGGGGCATATTCAGATCACCTGCCCGAGGTGTCATACACAGTTTATCAAAAATACGTAAATACCTGATGAGCGGATGATGGAGGGATGTATGTTTGGATATATCACGATTGACCGGGAGGAACTCAAGGGAAAGGATTTGGACCGTTACCGTGAGTTTTACTGCGGTGTCTGTCGGGATCTTAAGGATTCCTGCGGAGAAGCCGCGCGGGCGACACTCACCTATGACATGACGTTTCTGGCAATTCTTCTGAATGCTCTGTACGAGGGACCTTCCGGGATCACAGAGGAGAGATGCATTCTTCATCCCGCAAGAAAGCGGCGGGTGATCCGGAATGAATACACGGCTTATGCTGCCGACATGAATCTGATGCTGGTATTTCACAATCTCGAGGATGACTGGATTGATGAGAAGAAGGGGACGAGCCTTGCGGCGTACCGTCTCCTGCGTCCGGCCTACCTGAAAACGTCCCGGAAATATCCGAGGCAGACGAGAGCAATCCTTCGCTATGTGAAGGAACTGCACGCAGTTGAGGAGAAGAATGACCGTTCGCTGGATACAGCGGCGGGCCTCACGGGAAAGCTTATGGCAGAGATTTTCCGGTATCGGGAGGATATCTGGTCCGAAGATCTGGGGCAGATTGGTTTTTATCTCGGGAAGTTCATCTATCTGATGGATGCCTGGGATGATCTGGAAAAGGACCGCAGGAACAGCAGCTATAATCCGTTTCTGTCGATCTGCGGAGAGGCGGATTATGAGATGCGCGCCGGCGATATTCTGACAATGCAGGCTGCCGGAATTGCGAAATATTTTGAAAAGCTGCCGATCCTTCTGGACGAGGAGCTGCTGAGGAATATCATCTACTCGGGCATCTGGGTGAAGTATCGCGCGAAGCGGGCGAAGATGGCCGATACTCAAAGGACTTTGCAAGAAGCAAAGGATGATTTATAATAAAATGATCCGCCGGACAGGATCCGGGCGGAAGACAGAAAGAGGAACACATGCAGGACCCATATAAAGTACTGGGTGTCTCAAGGGATGCCAGTGATGAAGAGGTAAAAAAAGCGTACCGCAGGCTGAGCCGCAAGTACCATCCGGATGCCAATATCAACAATCCCAACAAGGACAAGGCAGAGGAGATGTTCAAGCTTGTTCAGGAAGCATACAAACAAATCATGGACGAGCGGTCCGGGAAGATTCCCGGAGGATCCGGCGCATATGGATACGGCGGTTTTGGCGGATATGGTCAGAGATCGGATTCGCCGTATGAGAATCCGGAGATGCAGGCGGCCGCAAACTATATCAATACAAGGCATTTCACAGAGGCTATGAATGTGCTGGAGAATATTCCGGAGCGGAATGCGGAATGGTATTATCTGCACGCCGTGGCCAATTACGGACTTGGAAATAACGTGGCGGCGCAGAACGACGCGCAGACCGCGTGCAATATGGAACCGGACAACAGCCGGTACCAGCAGCTTTATCAGCAGATTTCAGCCGGAGGGGCCTGGTATAATGACATGGGTCAGGGTTATGGCTATGAGGGTTCTCCCTGTTATGGAGGAACCGACAGTCAGGGAGGCAGCACCTGTGCCAGAACTGCCGCGGCGATCTGCGGAACGCTGGCATGCTGTACCTGCCTGGGAGGCGGCGGCATTCCGCTGTGCTGCTGCATTTGACAGGCAGAATAAAGGAGGCGGCGGAAGCTTTCATCTGATTTTTTTTGGCTACAGGTATGGAGATTATGACGGTGAATCCGGAAACGTTTTGGATGGGAACCGCAAACAGATTAGAGAGCGTTATCGGATCATAGAGTATTATCGGATTAGAAAGTGTTGCCGGATCATAGAATAGAGTATTATCGAATTAGAGATTATTATCGGAGGATGAGATGGAGAGAAAGCAGTGGGTGGAGAGATACATGCGTGAGCTTGATCGCAGCAGGAGAAAGGAGATCCTGGATCAGGCAATTTCCGAGGAGGGAGATGCACCGGACAATGAGCTCCGGGCAAAACTTCTGCAGGAGCGCTACGGCAAGCTGAATTCGCAGGATGTCGACTATTTTATCCGCGGCTGGATGAGCCTTTACTATGTGCACACGACCTCGAAGGGATTTTTCGGGAGAAAAAAGATCGAAAAGGAAAAGGCTTCCGTGCTGTCGGACTGGAAGGTGGAGCTTGCCGGAGAGTACGGTGAGATCGGCGAGGAGGTGCTTTATGAGGAGCTGTTTAATATGACGCTTCTGTACTTCCACCTCTGTGAGACAGACAAGAACTATGGTTCGATCCTGCTCGGACTGGGGCATATGAAGAACGAGACATTGATATCGAAGATTGCCGGTGAGGTGTATCGTCTTGCATATGAGACTCCGCAGGTCATGAATGCGGAGAAGGAGCTCGCCGTATTTACCAGGGCGGCGACGGATGCCTTTTGCGAAAAGTACAACGATCAGCAGGGATACCTGATGGACAGGGTGCGCGCCGGAAAATAAGAACTCGTGCGGTCAACAGGGATCCACACTGTATCAACTGCATTTTCCGGTCAATTCGGAAGGGAAAAGAGATATGTCATTTAATTTCAATGATAATGACGGACCGGATTCGGGAAACGGTCCGGGACGGAATAACCGGACGATCTGGATCATCGCGACGGCGATTATGCTGGCAGTGATTATTTTCAGTGTAATCAGCAGCATGTTCCAGTCGTCTTCATCGAAGGAAATCACCTATGACAAATTCGTGCAGATGGTAGAAAAGGACGAGGTGTCGAAGGTTGTGCTGCAGAACGGCACGCTGACGGTAACTCCGAAGTTCAAAGAGGGAGACAAACTGTCCTTATATACCTACCGCGCCACGCTGGTCGGTGATGAGAACGGCCTGAATGAGCTGCTGAAGGGCACGGATATCACTTACGAGAAGAAATCCTCAAGCGTCGGTTCTCAGGTGATGTCTGCGATCTTTCAGATTGTGATACCGATTCTGATCATGATGATTGGCCTGAACCTGGTACTAAGGTATATGGGAAAGGGCGGCGGCGTCATGGGCGTCGGAAAGAGCAAGGCCCGGACCTATGTGCAGAAGGAAACCGGCGTAACGTTTGCGGACGTCGCAGGAGAGGAAGAGGCGAAGGAATCTCTGCAGGAAGTGGTTGATTTCCTGCATAATCCGCAGAAATACACACAGATCGGTGCGAAGCTTCCGAAGGGAGCTCTTCTGGTAGGCCCTCCGGGAACCGGAAAGACACTGCTGGCAAAAGCGGTTGCCGGTGAGGCACATGTCCCGTTTTTCTCCCTTTCCGGATCGGAATTTGTAGAGATGTTTGTCGGCGTGGGCGCCTCCCGTGTGCGGGATCTGTTTGAGGAGGCAAAAAAGCAGGCGCCCTGCATCATCTTTATCGATGAGATCGACGCCATCGGAAAAACCAGGGATTCCAGTTACGGCGGCGGTAATGACGAGCGGGAGCAGACGCTGAATCAGCTGCTGGCCGAGATGGACGGCTTTGACAGTGCATCGGGACTTCTGGTGCTCGGCGCGACAAACCGTCCCGAGGTGCTGGATCCCGCACTGCTCCGGCCGGGACGGTTTGACCGGAGAATTATTGTGGAACGCCCGGATCTGAAGGGACGTGTAAACATTCTGAAGGTACACGCGAGAAACGTTATGCTCGACGAAACCGTGAATTTTCAGGAAATTGCGCTCGCAACCTCAGGAGCCGTAGGATCTGATCTTGCGAACATGGTCAATGAGGCTGCCATCCTGGCTGTCAAGCACGGGAGGCGGGCAGTGTCCCAGAAGGATCTTCAGGAAGCTGTTGAGGTTGTTCTTGTGGGACAAGAGAAAAAGGAACGCATTCTCAGCAAGGAGGAGCGCCGGATCGTCGCCTATCATGAGGTCGGTCATGCGCTTGTGAACGCATTGGAGAAGCATTCCGAGCCGGTGCAGAAGATTACGATTATTCCGCGTACCATGGGAGCGCTGGGATATGTCATGCAGGTTCCGGAGGAGGAGAAATATCTGAACTCGCGAAAGGAGCTGGAGGACATGGTGACAGGCTTTCTCGCGGGAAGAGCGGCGGAAGAAATCGTCTTCGGCGATGTCACGACCGGTGCCTCGAACGATATTGAAAAGGCGACACAGATCTGCCGCGCAATGATCACGCAGTACGGCATGTCTGATAAGTTCGGCCTGATGGGACTTGCCAGGACCGAGAGCAAATATCTGAACGGCAGAGCAGTTCTGGACTGTGGAGATGAGACGGCGACAGAGATTGACCATGAGATCATGAAGATGCTGAAAGCATCCTATGAGAAGGCAAAGCAGATGCTCAGGGAGAACCGGGATGTGCTTGACCGGCTTGCCGGCTATCTGATTATTCAGGAGACGATCACCGGGAAGGAATTCATGAGAATCATGAATACGGTTATCGGGGAGCGGTCGCAGAATCGTCCGTCCTGAACGACCGTGAACACCCGGGATAGGAGCTTCTGTAGAACTGCAGGGATCGTGAACACCCGGCATACAGCGAGCTGCGGTTGCAGAGCCGGCTGGCTGCCCGGATGAGGAAGGTATGAAAAAGCCTGCTCTGTGCGTCATTTCTTGGGATGATTCAGAAGAGACAGGAGCATTTATGGCATTTGATATTCAGGAGGAGCTGAAGAAACTGCCCCAGAAGCCCGGCGTCTATATTATGCACGGGCTTCAGGACGAGGTCATGTATGTGGGAAAGGCCGTTAAGCTGCGGAACCGCGTGCGGCAGTACTTCTCCAACAGCAGAAACAAGAGGCTGAAGATCTACAGCATGGTGCCGCAGGTTACGCGGTTTGAGTACATTGTGACGGATTCGGAGGTTGAGGCCCTCGTTCTGGAGTGCAACCTGATCAAGGAATACCGGCCGAAGTACAATACCATGCTGATGGATGACAAGGCATATCCCTTTATCCAGGTTACGGTGCAGGAGCATTTCCCCCGGGTTCTGTATGCGCACAGGATGAAAAAGGACAAGTCGCAGTATTTCGGGCCTTATCCGGACGCGGCCGCCGCGAAGGAGACGATTGATCTGGTCCGGAAGCTTTATCACCTTCGGAACTGCAGCAAAAAGCTTCCCGAGGATCAGGGAAAGGAGCGCCCCTGTCTCTATTATCACATCCACCAGTGCAAGGCACCCTGTCAGGGATGGATCTCAGAGGAGGAATATCGGAAGCAGGTCAATGATGCGATTGCTTTTCTGAACGGGAAGACGGAAGATGTGCTTCAGGAACTGAAGACAAAAATGCAGCAGGCTGCCGATGCGCTGAATTTTGAGGAGGCAGCTTCCCTGAGGGATCTGATCGGGGCCGTGAAGAAGGTGAGTGAGAGACAGAAGATCACTTCCGGAAGCGGAGAAGATCAGGATGTGATCGCGCTTGCGGCAGACGGAGAGGATGCCATCGCGCAGGTATTTTTTGTCAGAGACGGCAAACTGATCGGACGAGATCATTTTTATCTGAAAATCGCGAACGAGGAGAGCCGCAGCGAGGTTATGGAGAGTTTTCTGCAGCAGTTTTACTCCGGAACCCCTTTCATTCCGCATGAGATCATGCTTTCGGATGATATTGCGGAAAGGGAGCTTCTGGAGCAATGGCTGACCGGGAAGAAAAACGCCGGAAGCACAAAGGTGCGGATCCTCGTTCCGCAGAAGGGCAAAAAAGAGAAGCTTGTGGATCTGGCGAAGCGGAATGCGCAGATCATTCTGACACAGGACCGGGAACGGATCAAAAAGGATGTCGCAAAGACGATCGGAGCGGTCAACGAGATCGGGCAGTGGCTCGGAATCGAGCCGCCGGACCGTATCGAATCGTACGATATCTCCAATATCAGCGGTTACCAGAGCGTCGGTTCCATGGTGGTGTATGAGCAGGGCAAGCCGAAGAAGGCGGATTACCGGAAGTTCCGGATCAAGTCTGTTGAGGGACCGAATGATTACGCAAGCATGGAGGAGGTTCTGACCAGGAGATTCCGGAGAGGGGTTCAGGCAGACAGCGGCTTTGAAAAGCTGCCGGATCTTCTTCTGATGGACGGCGGCAGAGGACAGGTGAACATCGCGCTTTCTGTTCTTGAAAAAATGAACCTGTCGATACCGGTCGCCGGAATGGTGAAGGATGACAGGCATCGGACCAGAGGAATCTATTTCAATAATGTCGAGATTCCGATCGATACAGATTCCGAGGGCTTTCATCTGGTCACCCGGATCCAGGATGAGACGCACCGGTTCGCGATCGAATATCATCGGATGCTGCGAAGCAGGGAACAAGTACATTCGATCCTGGACGATATTCCGAATATTGGAGAAAAACGGAGGCGTGAGCTGATGCGCTCCTTCCCGGATATCGAGGCAATCCGGAGGGCGGACGTCGAGAAGCTGAAAAGCCTGCCGGGAATGAATGAAAAAGCTGCGAAGAGTGTGTATGATTTTTTTCATAAAAAAGCAGAACAATTATCGTGATTGAGCAGACGTTCAATTTGTAGGACACAAGCTTTGTCTTTTTGCGGGAGAAAAGTTTTGCCTTTTCACAAGAGCGTAGATATGGTTTTTCATGGGAGGCAAGACTTGTCTTTTGACGGGAGAAAAGTTTTGCCTTTAGAGCAGGAAAAGAATCGTGCAAACAGGCGTGTGCGTGGTATACTGTTTTATAGAAGGCATTTCGTATTTGCAGCCAGGTCTCATCGCACAAGGCGCGGAAAAGAGATCGAAAAGAGAAGATTACACAAAGAGCAGGTCTCATCGCACACGGCGCAGGAAAGAGAACGAGTGCGAATTACCTGCAAATTTCTGGGAGGATTCGGCATGACATCTAAATTTATCACGCTGGAAAAGCTAGAAAAAGACATGGATCTGAAAAACCTCACTCCGGATACGGATCTCGGGGACAGGGAGATCACGGTTCCTGAAATCAATCGTCCGGCCCTTCAGCTGACCGGATATTTTGAGCATTTTGCAAATGAGAGAGTTCAGATTATCGGAGTTGTGGAGCTTTCGTACCTGAATCGCATGGAGTATGATAAGAGGAAGGAATCGTTTGAGGCATTTGTCTCGAAGGGTGTTCCGTGTATTATTTTCACAACCTCTGAACAGCCCGGTGAAGAGCTCCTGGAAATATGCAGGAGATATAAAACGCCGGTTTTCGGAACCGACAAAACGACATCTGCGTTCACTGCTGAGATTATCCGGTGGATGAATGTTCAGCTGGCACCAACGATTTCGATCCACGGCGTGCTTGTCGATGTATATGGCGAAGGTGTGCTGATCATGGGCGAGAGCGGAATCGGTAAGAGTGAGGCCGCTCTGGAGCTGATCAAGCGTGGCCATCGACTGATCACGGATGATGTGGTACAGATCAGCCGAATTGATGATGTGACACTGGTCGGTACTTCGCCGGACATCACCCGTCACTTTATCGAGCTTCGCGGAATCGGAATTATCGATGTGAAGACGCTGTTCGGTGTCGAGAGCGTTGAGAATACACATACCATAGATCTGGTCATCAAGCTGGAGGAGTGGAATAAGGATAAGGTATACGACCGCCTCGGTCTTGAGGAGGAGTATACGGAATTTCTGGGCAATAAGGTCGTATGCCATTCTCTGCCGATCCGTCCGGGACGTAATCTGGCGGTTATCGTAGAGACGGCTGCCGTTAACCATCGTCAGAAGAAGATGGGCTACAACGCGGCGCAGGAGCTTTACAAACGTGTTCAGGCTAATCTGGCCAGAAAACGCAGTCATCCGTGAGCAGAGTGTGAACATAATCGGTGCGTGAACGCAATGAGTGTGAACGTAATCGGTGTACGAACGTAATGCGTGAGTGGATGGCAGGCAGTGGAGCAGAGGAAGAAACCTTCTCTGGATAATAATCGTTAATAAATTTGAACAATAGCCCCCTGAAGACATATGATCTGCAGGGGGCTATTGTTCCGCCCATTTTGACAGGATAATTAATGGGGCCTGGAGATAAGCTGACTCCAGGAAATAAACTAACTCCAGGAAATTATATTATATATATTTTTCCACATGCTGCAGTGTATTTACAGAATCTGTGGTTCCTCACAGGACTGCCAGGCGGCGGAAATCAAGAATTCCAACGAGATAAAACACGCTGCGCGAGTTTTATCTCGCTATCGCGACGCTCGCCGCACACGAATACTTCGCATTCGGCTGCGGCTCACTGTTCGCGTAAAAATCTCCGCCTGTCACAAGACGGGCGGAGAATAAATGACATATACAATCAAAAAATAAATGATCCTGTAAATAATCTCATATTTCCAGGTGGTTAAATGATTCTGCACAATCAGGAGATCAGAAAATCCATGCAGTCAATCACTGGGTCTGCTCTGTCTGGGTATTCTCTCCGGTGTTGCCGGAAGAGGTGTCCCCTCCGGTTCCGGTGTTCTCCGCGGGTGCATTCTCGCCGGTACCTTCACCGGCAGCGTTCTCGGTATGCTGGTTTGTGTCGGTATTATTGTCGCCGGCTGCGGCAGTGGGCGAAGCGGTAGGCGCAGCGGTTGGGGCTGCAGTAGGCGCTGCGGTCGGCGCCGGCGCGTCGTAGGTGCAGATGGTCGTTGGTGCATTCGCTACGTCGAAGTAATCGGTGACGGTAGGACAATAGGTATTCGGCAGCAGGCCTGTGTTTGCACATACCGTAAGCTGTTCTACAGAATCCGGAACCGAGAATTCCTTGATGGGAAGGGATTCATGAATACGGTTCATGACGTTCGTCCAGAGTGTGGAAATGTAGGTCCGGTCTGCTTCGGGAAGTTCCACGTTTGTATCGTATCCGGTCCAGATGCCGGCAGTGTAGTATGGCGTATAGCCCACAAACTGAAGATCTACATAGGAATCTGTGGTTCCTGTCTTTCCGGCAACCGGCATGCCGGAGGAAAGCTGATAAGGTGTTCCGGTTCCGGATTGAACGACGCTCTGCATCGCACTGGTCAGAAGATAGGCGGTGCTTTCCTTGAAGACGCGGCGGCTCAGCTCTGAATTTTCGAGAATCGTCTTACCGCTGTGATCGGTGACTTTTGTGTAAAATACCGGGCGGTTGTATGTGCCACCGTTGGCAATGGCTGCATATGCGGCCGTGAGTTCAAGGTCACTGACACCATTGGTGATGCCGCCGAGAGCAAGTCCGGGCGAGTTGTCATTGTCGCTGTCCAGTGTTGTGAATCCGAGCTTTTTCAGATAAGAGAGGCCAACTTCAGGCGTCAGTTCCTGCATCAGCTTGAATGCGATGACATTGTTCGAGGTCTGAATCGCGTTTCTCACCGTCATTGTGCCGTGATGCGTGTTGTCCGCGTTGTTGACTTCCTGACCGGTCGCGTAGTATGCGGCATCGTCCGTTTCCATGGAGGTCAGGGTTATTTTTCCCTTATCAAGGAGCGGACCATAGGTGGAAGGAATCTTAAAGGTGGAGCCTGGCTGACGAAGGGAATCCGTCGCACGGTTCAGGGTAAGACTCGCGGTTTTCTCCCCGCGTCCGCCAACGATACCGACGACATATCCGGTCGACTGGTCGATGACGGTCATGCAGGCCTGCGGTTCCGGAACGAATGCGGTCCGTTCCGCAACGATGGTATCACCGTCTCCGACAACGGAGGCCTTGTACTGGTCGATGCAGCTCTGTGCCTCTTCCTGGGAGCTGAAGTATTGATCAAAGTCGGCATCTCCCTGCTGTTTGAAGTACTGCACCAGCATTTCAACGCTGTAGTTCTGCCTGCTTCCGTCAGCCTTATCAACAGTCAGTGCCCAGTCCAGACTGATCTGGGAATCTGCGGGGAAAATCGACTCATCCGAGAATTCACTGTCCATAATTGACTGAATATCAGAGTTCTCGGTGGAATAAATGTGAAGCCCGCCACTGTAGATCAGGTTATTGGCCTGAGCCTCCGTATAACCCTTCTGGGTCATCAGATCGTCTTTGACCTGACTGATCAGTTCATCGACAAAATAGGAATACACCGTGGAATCCTGTGTAACCTGATTGTTCTGGTTCTCCTGAATCCGGTCATAAACGTTATCTGCGAGAGCTTCTTTGTAATCCTTCTCTGTGATATAGCCCTGCTGGAGCATGTATTCGAGGACCGTCTTCATACGGCTCGCATTCTCCTCGGGGTAAAGGATCGGATTAAACTGGCTGGGGTTCTGGGGAATCGCGGCAAGCACCGCGCATTCGGAAAGCGTCAGATCTTTTGCGTCCTTGCCGAAGTAAGTCTGTGCCGCAGTCTGCACGCCGTAGGCGTTGTTGCCAAAGTTTACGGTGTTGAGATAGTTTTCCAAAATCACCGACTTGGGGTCCTCTCCGGCTTTCCGAAGGGATGACTCCAGCTGAACGGCAAGATACTGTTCCTGGATCTTACGCTTGATCGTCCCCATCCTGGATTCATTCATCCAGTCTGTAAAAACATTGTTCTTCAGAAGCTGCTGAGTGATGGTACTCGCTCCTTCAGATTCCGAGAAATTCGAACTCAGCATGACCATGATGGCACGAAGCATTCCGTGCGGATCAACTCCGTTATGCTGATAGAAACGGGAATCCTCGATCGCAACGATGGCATGCTGCATGTTCTTTGGAATTTCGTTGATGGAAATTGAGACGCGGTTGCCTTCTGCGGAGCTCAGCTTCTGTATCTGATTTCCGTCACCGTCGTATACAAAGGACGCATAGCCGAGAGGCGTGATATTGGAGTCCGTGATCTCCGGCGCGTCCGCGATGATCCCGCGATAGGCACCGATGCCGAGGCAGATGCCGAATACGGCGGCTGCGATCAGTAAGTAAATGATGACACGCAGGACAGATACGCTGATGCGGCTTGCCAGTTTCGGGGCAGCCGAATCCAGGCGTTCGCGCTCCTGCTGAACACCGTGTTTGCCAAAATTCATGAAAGCTCCTTCTCCGGGCATATCCTGTTCCGAACGGAAGACAGTTTTGGGGTTCTCTGCCGTGAAGACAGTTCCCCGGGTTCTCTGCCATGAAGACAGTCCCCAGGTTCTCTGCTATGAAGACTGTTCCGTGGGTTTTGCACCCCATGTTTTCAGGTCATAGACAGATATTTTGCAAAACTGTGTCCCGCCGTATCCGGAAGAACCCGGATCGGATCAATGTTTCCCGGTTGAAAATAAAAAAATAACATTTATGCCTCAGAATAGGAGACATTTGAGCTGCTTTATTTACGCGAACAGTGAGCCGCAGCCGAATGCGAAGTATTCGTGTGCGGCGAGCGTCGCGATAGCGAGATAAAACTCGCGCAGCGTGTTTTATCTCGTTGCCCGGTATTCAGCAAACAAAGAGGAAGGCGGCCGCAGGTGCCAGCGGCAGGATTTTCAGAGCCGGCGGCAGGTGCCCTTTCAGAGCCTGTGACAGGAGCCTCTTGTCTGATGGAATACTGCGGGAATCCTTAATCCGATAATTATATCAAAATTACAGAATGAAATAAAGAATAAATTATGGTAGTATGGATCCATGGGAAAATCAAGAAGAACCGAAAGCAAAACAAAAAGTAAATCAGAAAATAAAACCAAAAACAAAGCAGAGGGAAAGACAGAGCAGGAATTCGGGAAAACGAGCGGAGCGAAAGACGTTCAAGGAGGGGAAAATCTACCTGAGCGATACCGTACGGTGTATCAGAATGGCGAAGGAAGGTACGAGGAGAAGAAGTCGGTATTTATTGCTACCGTTCGTCATGTGACAAGTGTTGAGGAGGCTGCATCTTTCGTTGAAGAGATGAAGAAAAAATACTGGGATGCGAGACATAACTGTTACGCCTGGGTTCTGGGAAAGAATGGTGGAAATGTGAAGGCCTCCGATGACGGAGAACCATCGGGTACGGCGGGGCGGCCGATTCTGGACGTTCTGACAGGAGCGGGACTGACGGATACCTGCATTGTGGTGACGAGATATTTCGGCGGTGTGCTGCTCGGGACGGGAGGACTTGTGAGAGCCTACACACAGGCTTCCAGAGACGGAATCGGGAAGAGTGTCCTGATCGAGAAGGAGAACGGAGTGCTTCTGGACGTCGTTGCCGATTACACGGATGCGGGAAAGATTCAGTATCTGATCGGACAGGAGAAAATTCATACAGTAGAGTCTGATTTTTCCGATGTGGTACGGATCCGTGTTGTTGTGCCTGCTTTAGAGGAAGGACGTTTCACAAAGCAGATCACAGAGGCAACCTCTGCCAGAGCCCGGATTAGAAAAAACGGCCACGCCTGGTTTGGCGTGGCCGGGGGAAAACTCATTCTTGAACCCGGGGGAGGAATGATATTCCATCGCGCGGATCGGGAAGCCGGGCACCGGTTGTCCGAAAGCGCAATGGAATCTGCCGGACCCCGGTAATCCGCAAGATGCCTGTATTTTTTACAGTGTTTCTGGCTCGGGATAATCTACACCGAGGGTATCAACGGTCATAGATTTGATAACCTGAGGCTCTGTGGGGCGGTCGCTCCAGTCTGTAGGAACTTCGGCGATCTTGTTCACAACGTCCATGCCCTCAATGATTTTACCGAAGGCGGCATACTGTCCGTCCAGGTAATCTGCGGATTTGTGCATGATAAAGAACTGGCTGCCTGCAGAATCCGGATCTGAAGCGCGAGCCATGGAGAGCACGCCCGGCTCGTGCGAAAGATCATTCCGGAAACCGTTGCCGGAAAATTCGCCGCGGATGGAATAGCCGGGGCCACCGGTTCCGTTGCCGGCAGGATCACCGCCCTGGATCATGAAGCCGGAGATGATGCGGTGAAATCCGAGCCCGTCATAGAATCCCTTGCGGACAAGGCTGATAAAGTTGTTGACGGTGTTCGGCGCGGTTTCCGGATAGAGCTCTGCCTTCATGACATCGCCGTTTTCCATGGTGATGGTAACGATAGGATTGGCCATAATTTTTCTCCTTATGTATTTATAAAATGTGTCCTGGTCAGGATGCGGTTACTGTCCACGGACTGCCCTTGAATATGCTGTAAATAAAAAACGGATGTGAGGACCAGGCCGTCACCGGTAAGGCCGAACCGTGTATTATGAACAGGCTGTAAGAGCAGCGGATGTGAGCATCCTGTTTTCAGGATTGGAACGTATGTTATTATAAGGTAAAATGTGATAAAATAAAAGACGCTTGTGCGACACATGACAGGAAAACCGGAGGGACTTGAGTCGGAATGGTTATTGAGACAAGAAGCCCGGAGGAAACCCGTTCATTTGCCCGGAAACTCGGGGAGAAGGCGGTTCCGGGAACGATTTATACACTGGATGGGGATCTCGGCACAGGGAAAACCGTATTTGCAAAGGGACTGGCAGAGGGCCTCGGGGTGACCGAGCCGGTGAGCAGTCCGACGTTTACGATCGTGCAGGAATACCTGAGCGGCAGAATACCGTTTTATCATTTTGATGTGTACAGGATTGAAGAGCCGGAAGAAATGGAGGAAGTCGGATATGACGACTATTTTTACGGCGGCGGTGTCTGTCTGATTGAGTGGGCGGATATGGTCCGGGATATAATACCGGAAGGTGCGGTTCATGTGACGATTGAAAAAGATCCTGACAAGGGATTTGATTATCGGAGGATTACGATTGAAAATACTGGCAATTGACAGCTCAGGTCTTGTGGCGTCCGTCGCCCTCCTGGAGGACGATACGCTGCTGGCCGAGTATACGGTGAATTACAAGAAGACACATTCGCAGACGCTGCTTCCTATGCTGGATGCCATTGCACAGATGATCGATCTGGAGCTGAACAGCATTGACGCGATTGCCATTTCCAAGGGGCCGGGCTCCTTTACCGGACTCAGAATCGGCTCAGCTACGGCCAAGGGTCTCGGTCTGGCACTTGATAAGCCGTTGGTTGAGGTACCTACGGTCGACGCATTAGCGTATAATCTCTATGACGCACAAGGGCTGATCGTCCCGATGATGGATGCCCGGAGAGCCCAGGTATATACTGGAATCTACCGGTTTGTGAATCACGAGCTCACTGCGGTGAAGGCGCAGTGCGCCGAAGCGGTGGAGGACCTTATGGAGGAACTGAACTGCCTCGGAGAGCCGGTCATTCTGCTTGGGGACGGGGTTCAACCCTATCTGGACCGAATCCGCGAGTTGCTGAAGGTTCCGTTCACCGTGGCGCCTGCACACCTGAACAGACAGAGGGCAGGCGCGGTCGGAGCTCTCGGCGAAAAATATTTTTCCCGGGGAATGACGGTTACGGCAGATGAACACCGGCCGGAATATCTCCGCGCCTCACAGGCAGAGAGAGAACAGACCGCGAAGGGTGTTCCGGTACAGGAAATCGAGAAGAATTCAGAAAAGCTGAAGCCGAGGGATTACTCCTGATGGGAAGGCGCGGGAACAGAGGGAAGGATGATGCATCAGCGCAAAGTGTTCCTGTGACTCCTGAGATCCGGAGAATGGTTTCAGCGGATCTTCCGGAGGTAGAGAGGATTGAGCAGGAAAACTTCTCCAGACCATGGACCGCAGAAGATTATCAGGGCTTTCTGGACAGGGAAGATGCGGATTTTCTTGTGGCGGTGGTGGATGGAAGGATCGTCGGATACATCGGAGAATACGGGCTCCCTGATGAGGGGGACATCACAAATGTATCGGTGGACCGGAGATATCGGAACCGCCATATTGGAACCTGTCTGGTATCAGGACTTATACAGACGGCGGGAGCGCGGGGCATCCGGAAGATTTTTCTGGAGGTGCGGGAGAGCAATGCGCCAGCAATCCGGCTGTATGAAAATGCCGGATTCCGGAGAACTGGGGTTCGCAGGAATTATTACACATCTCCGGTGGAAGATGCCGTTCTGATGATGCGCGGGCCGGAGACGGAGAGAGACGAAATATAGAGGCCGGATGAGAAAAAGACAGAATATAGAGGCTGGATGAGAAATAGATGGAATATAGTGGCCGGATGGCAGATGTAGAAGCTGAGCATACGACGGCCGGAGGATATTATGCAGCGGCACGGCGGAAGCTGATCCGGCGGCCGGGATATGGAGGATGATTATGTTTAACAGTACCTTTGACTGGTTCCTTGCGGGAATACTTTTCCTGCTTGCAATTGTGTTTTTTGCGGGAAAAGGACAGGGAATTCTGGATGCGTTCAGTGGAAAGTACCGGGATAAGCGGAAACTGAGTCCGGAGAACCGGCTCAGATATCAGAGGGCAGTAGGGGTATTTCTGATCATCCTCTCTGCAGTGGAAGTGTTCATGGCACTCATCGAGACCCCGATCATGGGAATTGTTTCAATCGTCGTTACGGTTGCGGATATGATCGGAATCGTCATCTATCTGAGAAGATTGTATGATTGAGAGTGAATGACGGGACGGGCAGGAAAAAGCTTACTTCATGCGCCGTGCAGACCAAAATGAGCAGCGTTTGGAAACATTTATACAGCAGTCTCTGACAGCTGAATTATTTTAGAAAGCAATCTCTGTCGGCCGAATTGTTTAGACGGCAATCTCTGACAGCCGAATTGCTTTATACAGAATGAGCACTATCTGATTTACAGAAACAGAACGTAAGTCAGATAGTGCTCCTTTTTATTTACGCGAACAGTGAGCCGCAGCCGAATGCGAAGTATTCGTGTGCGGCGAGCGTCGCGATAGCGAGATAAAACTCGCGCAGCGTGTTTTATCTCGTTTTTTTACAGGGATATATTGACACATATCTATGTGTGTGATAGACTGACGCATAGATAGTCATCAATACTTAAGAAAGAAGGTTATATGTTGGCATGACAGAAGATCAGGTTTCCTCCATTTGTAAGGCGCTGGGAGATCCGAACAGACTTCGAATTGTGAATATGATTTCCGGATGTGAAAAGTGTGCCTGCGTGATTCTTCAGGCGTTTGATATTACACAGCCGACGCTCTCCCATCACATGAAGATTCTCTGTGACTGCGGGCTGGTCAATGTCCGTAAAGAGGGAAAATGGAGCCACTACTCTTTGAACAGCGAAACCCTGCGAGATTTCCAACGCTTTATCGGTGAACTGGATTGTGAGAAAAAAAACAGGTGTTCAGATGGAAAGTGTGACTGTCAATGATATGGAGCTTCCTTCAAAATCAGATTCTGGGCATGAAATGGCTGAATTCTCTGATTGGATCCGTGCTGAAAGGATTCGGCCTTGATACGAATACACGTATCGGCGGCAGTATTTTATTTTTTATCTATGACGTATTAAAGATCACGATCCTGCTTTGTGTTCTGATTTTCCTGATCAGCTATATCCAGAGCTATTTTCCACCGGAGAGAAGCCGTAAGATCCTGGGCAGATTCCATGGAATCTGGGCTAACTGTATCGGCGCACTGCTTGGCACGGTAACGCCGTTCTGCTCGTGCTCATCTATTCCGCTTTTTATTGGTTTTACCAGCGCAGGGCTTCCGCTTGGCGTGACCTTTTCTTTTCTGATTTCGTCGCCGATGGTGGATCTGGGAAGCCTGCTGCTTCTGATGAGTATTTTCGGAACAAAGGTGGCTGTGATCTATGTCGTTTTGGGACTCATTATCGCTGTCGCAGGCGGCACATGGATTGAGCACCTGCATATGGAGAGATACGTTGAAGAGTTTATTTATCAAAGCAACAGCGTGGTAAACATTGAATCTCCGGAGCTGATCTTTAAGGACCGGCTTATCTATGCGAGAGATCAGGTTGTTTCAACGTTTAAGAAAGTATTTCCTTATATCCTGATTGGCGTCGGGATCGGCGCGGTAATTCATAACTGGATTCCGGAGGGCGTGGTGGAGAAAGTTCTTGGAGATGGAAATCCGCTGGGCGTGATATTGGCCACGGTCATCGGAATTCCTATGTATGCAGATATCTTCGGAACGATTCCAATTGCAGAGGCGCTGCTGTCAAAAGGTGCTCTTCTCGGTGTTGTGCTCTCGTTTATGATGGCGGTGACAACGCTTTCGCTCCCGTCACTGATTATGCTGCGGAAAGCTGTGAAGCCGAAGCTTCTGGCAACGTTTATTGCAATCTGTACCGTTGGTATTATGATAGTGGGTTATTTCTTTAACTTTATACAACCTTTCATTATCTGAGGGATTTGAAGGAGGAATTGTTATGGCAAGGACCTGGTATCCGGTTATTGACTATTTGCTTTGTGCAGAGTGTGGCACCTGCAGCGGGATGTGTGCACATGGCGTTTATGATCTGGCAGCCGCACCGACTCCGAGAGTGATTCATCCAGAGAACTGTGTAGATCACTGTCATGGCTGTGGCATCCGGTGCTCTGTTGGAGCGATTACATATGTGGGTGATGATACCGGATGGGTGCCTCCGGCAAGAGGCGGGAAGACAAATGGGACAGCAGGCGGGTGCTGCGGCAGTGTGACGGAAGAAACGGATAAAAAGAATTGTGGCTGCGGATGCGGCAATAATTAGTAGCGGAAGGAGAAATGAAAATGGGATTATTTGGAAAAAAGAAAGAAAACAAGGAGGAAGCAGTGAAGGCAAAGTGCTCCTGCGGTAAAACAGCTGCTGATACAGTCCAGGAAGAAAAGTTAAGGATAGTGGGCAAAGCAGGACTGAAGACAGGGGATGTTTTGACAATCAAAATCCTGGGTTCCGGGTGTAAAAATTGCCAGACGCTTCTGCAAAATACAAAAGACGCAGTATCTGCAATGAGCGTTCCGGCAAAGATCGAATACATCACGGATATGAAGGAAATCGCAGGGTATGGTGTGATGCGTATGCCCGCTCTGGTGGTGGGAGAGCAGGTGGTTTCCATGGGAAAGGTTTTGAAAGCATCTGATATACAGAAACTGTTAAATAAGCTAGGACTCGCATGACATAACAGATAAGTAAGGTTACGCATGATATAAAGGATAAGTAAGCTCACGCATGATATAAATAATAAGCAAGGTCACGAATGACATAACAGAAAGGATAGACATCAATGGAAGCAAAACAGCGGGCTGGTATCAGCTTTTTTCAGAAATATCTGACGGTTTGGGTTCTGCTCTGCATGGCGGCCGGTATTGTGATTGGCCACTTCATCCCGGCCGTTCCGGAGGTGCTGGGACGAATGGAGATCGCCGGCATTTCCATACCGATTGCGATTCTCATCTGGATCATGATTTATCCGATGATGATCAAGGTGGATTTCCAGAGTGTGAAGGAAGTCGGGAAAAATCCCAAGGGACTTTTTCTGACGTGGATCGTCAACTGGGTGATCAAGCCGTTTACGATGTATGGCTTTGCGTCGCTTTTTCTCTTTGTGGTGTTTAAAAATTTCATCGCACCGGATTTGGCGACACAGTACCTGGCCGGCGCGGTGCTGCTTGGTGCTGCTCCCTGCACGGCAATGGTTTTTGTCTGGAGCACACTGGTGAACGGCAATCCTGCCTATACCGTGGTGCAGGTAGCGACAAATGACCTGATCATTCTGATCGCCTTTGTGCCGATCGTGAAGTTCCTGCTGGGTGTTTCCAACGTAACCGTGCCGTACAGTACGCTGTTTGTGAGTATTTTTCTCTTCGTGGTCATTCCGCTGGCCGGAGGCGTCATCACCCGCGTTGCGGTAACAAAAAAGAAGGGAAAAGACTATCTGGAGAATGAATTTGTCCACAAGTTTGACAACGCCACGACGATCGGACTCCTTCTGACCCTGGTGATCATCTTCAGCTCACAGGCAGAGGTCATTCTTGGTAACCCGCTGCACATCCTGCTGATTGCGGTTCCGCTCATCATCCAGACGTTTGTGATTTTCTTCCTTGCTTACGGAGCGGGCAGACTAATGCGGCTGCCGTTTGAAATCGCAGCACCTGCCGGCATGATCGGCGCATCCAACTTCTTTGAACTGGCTGTCGCGGTTGCGATTGCGCTATTTGGAACCACAAGCCCTGCGGCACTTGCGACGACTGTAGGCGTACTGACAGAGGTGCCGGTCATGCTGACACTCGTAAAAATTGCAAATAAGACAAAGGGATGGTTTTCAGATGTCAGATAAAACAACAGATAAAACAGCAGATAAAATCGTAGCATTCATTTGTACGCATAATGCCTGCCGCAGTCAGATGGCCGAAGCACTGGCAAAGTATGCCGGATATCAAGGGTACGAATTCTGCTCAGCGGGTTCCGCTCCGAAGGAACAGATCGATCAGAATGCAGTCCGTATCATGAAAGAAAAATTTGGAATTGACATGCATTCTCAGTATTCGAAGACGATCCGGGACATCCCGGCTCCGGACATCGCCATATCCATGGGATGCGGGGTGAAATGTCCGTTCATCGGGAGAAATTTTGATGATGACTGGGGACTTGAGGATCCGACCGGAAGATCAGATGAGGAATACCTGAAGGTGATCGGTCAGATACGGGAACAGTTGGAGAGAACATTCAGGAAATAAACAGATCAATTGTTTTAAAAGATGGCACTTCGTAAATCGTGTTCGGTATATTATTTTTAAGATAGTCGTGTTCGGTATTTAATTTTAATTGATATTAGAAAAGAAAGCGGTTCTACCATCCTCCTCTGGAAAGGTCAAAATTTGTAGCATTTGTTTTTGTAAAAACCTTGTATTTGTTCTGTAAAAACCTTGTATTGAGTTATCTGCTTGATCTTGTTAAACTTATTGTAACAGGTTCCACTTGTTTCAGGATGTTCAAGGGGTGACTTGCGGCGCAAATCAAAAATTTCCCATGATCATCGCCCGTCTCAAGATAGCCGGGCGACGCAAATCACAAATTTCCCAAAATCGTCGCCTATTTCAATACAGCCGGGCGACGGAAATCACAAACCCCCCAAAATCGTCGCCTATTTCAATACAGCCGGGCGACGCAAATCGCAAATCCCCTAAAATCGTCGTCCGTATCAAGACGGCAGGGCGACGGAAATCACAAATCCCCCAAAATCGTCGCTCATTTCAAGACAGCCGGGCGACGCAAATCGCAAATCCCCCAAAATCGTCGCCCATTTCGAGACAGCCAGGCGACGCAAATCACAAATCCCCCAAAATCGTCGCTCATTTCAAGACAGCCAGGCGACGCAAATCACAAATCCCCCAAAATCGTCGCCTATTTCAAGATGGCCGTGCGACGGAAATCACAAATTTCCCAAAATCGTCGCCCGTCTCAAGACAGCCGGGCGACGCAAATCACAAATTTCCCAAAATCGTCGCCTATTTCAAGACAGCCAGGCGACGGAAATCACAAATTTCCCGAAATCGTCGCCCTCCACAGACGGGCCGGACGACGCAAATCAAGAATCTCTCAAAATCGTCGCCAGTCTCAATACAGCCAGGCGACGCAAATCACAAATCCCCCAAAATCGTCGCCCGTATCAAGACGGCCGGGCGACGAAAATCAAGAATCCCCAAAAATCGTCGCCCGTATCAAGACGGCCGGGCGACGGAAATCACAAATCCCCCAAAATCGTCGCTCAACACAGGTAGCCTGAAAGGGTATCGAGTGGAGCAAATTAAAATCTCACATTAACGACGTCGTCACAAAAGCGCGTATAAGAGTGGAAGGAGAAAAAATGGAACAAAATTTGTATGCAAGTGAAGAATTATATGATTGGATTAGAAAGCGTGCGGACGCGATAAAAAGGATAATAGATCAAAAGGAAAGGGATCTGGCAAAATATCCGGCAAACCTTCCGTCGGGTAAGATTAGAGCGTCATCAGATGGAAGAAATCATACAAGGGAACAGTATTATTGGCGAAAGGATTCTGGTGAAAAAACCGGAACGTATATTAGAAAGACGCCCGAGAACAAGACATTCATACAAATGATGATTCAAAGAGAATATGATCAGAAACTTCTGAAAGCGGCAATCGAAGAGTATAAATACCTTTTGGGTGGAAAACGCTTCTGCCCAATGGATTCTTTCCGGAAAGCATATGATTCCATGGGATCAGTCAAACAAAAATGGGTCTCTCCAGCTATAATGAGCGACGAAAAATATGAAGAAGAATGGATCAGCAAATCTCCTTCTAATTCGCAATATAAGAGCGAGAACAGAATATATAAAACAAAACAGGGAGAAGAAGTCAGATCCAAGTCGGAATTGATTATTGCAAACACACTTTTCGAAAAAAATATTCCGTATCGCTACGAGTGCCCTTTGACAGATTCTGGTCGGATATGGGCAGTGCCGGATTTTACGGTTTTGAATGTCAGGGAGCGGAAGGAGTATTATTGGGAACATTTTGGTATGATGGGAGATTCAGAATATGCAATAAATGCGTTAAAGAAGATCCGAAATTATGAAAAACATCATATGTTCCCGGGAACAGAAATGATCTACACATTTGAAGCTGCCATGGTTCAAATAAATGTGGAAAGCATCGAGGATCTTGTTGCAAAGTATTTCGGAAAGAAGATGCGCTTGAACTGATGAAGTTCTTCATTTTCGGCATTCATTATTGGGCGATTGTCTAAGTGAGTTGGTCTAAGTGAGTTTGTGAAAAATTTCAGGACTTTATCATTTATGGCTTATAGGTCTGAGTGAGTTTGTGAAAAATTTCTTGACAAAAAATCCTGCTCTGCTTATAATCGACTCAAACCATTGAGGAAGAGTAGTAGCTTTGCAGGAAGCGCACAAGAGAGCTGCAGGTGGTGGGATTGCAGCCGTAGATGCAGAGTGAATGGACTTCTGAGGGCGGTCTGAGCGACAGGAATATGTCAGGTAGGAACCGACGGGAACCCATCCGTTATCAATCGGGAGCACATGCAGGTGTGTGGAATGAGAGAGTATTCGGAAGAAGAAGCCCTCGGGAACGGAATCCCGTCCGGCAGTTCCGGTATACTAATCTGGGTGGTATCGCAGGAGAAATTACAGCTCTTGTCCCAAATACGGGGCAGGAGCTATTTTTATTGTATAAGGCTTGCGAGAGTGCGAAGCACTGAGCAAGCCGTAGCTTATACAATAAAAGTAAAAAGAGCTCTTCGAAAACGCAGTCAGGCCGCCTTCCGCGAAGCGCGCGGAAGAGACTGAATGCGATTTCGAAGGCAACAGGATACCATCCCCCTCCGTTCAAACAATTCCGGCATGAAAGGCACATATGTTTTCAGCAGAAGGAATGAACAAGTAAGAGAGGAGAACAAAACTATGAAAAATCCAGCATTCAGAAAAATCGCAGCAGTCGCGGCAGCCGGCATCATGACATTCTCACTTGCAGCATGCGGCAGCAACAGCACAGCATCGGGAACATCGGCAGCAGGTTCCTCTGCTTCCTCCGCGTCAGCGGCCGGGTCATCTTCTGAGTCGGCTGCGGCGTCCGTGACCGGAACATCGGTTACGGGAAGTTCTGCAGGAGCTGCGTCTGGAAAAACCTACAAGGTAGGCATTGTACAGTATGTGGATGACGCATCCCTGAATCAGATTGAGTCCAACATTGAGTCAGAGCTGGATGCAAAGGGCAAGGAGCTTGGCGTGACGTTTGATTATGCGGACTACACCTATAATGGGCAGGCGGATGGAACCGTGCTTCAACAGATCGCATCCGAGCTGATTGCGGATCAGGTAGATGTCATTGTCCCGATTGCCACGCCGACGGCACAGATCATGCAGACGGCGACGAAGGATGACCCGATCCCGGTCGTTTTTGCAGCGTGCTCGGATCCGGTTGGAGCAAACCTTGTCGAAAGTATGGATGCGCCCGGGTCGAATATCACCGGTACCTCTGATGCGCTGAATACCGAGGCGGTGTTGAATCTTATGCTGGCACAGAACCCGGATCTCTCCTATGTGGGTCTTCTGTATTCCAACAGCGAAGATGCCTCCAAGCAGCCGATCGCGGATGCAAAGGCATTCCTGGACAAAAAAGGAATCAAGTATATTGAGAAAACCGGAACGGATACGACGGGAATCACCGACGCGGCAAATGCGCTGATCGCGGAAGGAGTCGATGCAATCTTCACACCGACCGATAACACGGTGATGACCGCTGAGCTGGCAATATATCAGAAGCTTGCGGAGGCCGGAATCCCGCATTACTGCGGAGCAGATTCCTTTGCCCTGAACGGAGCGTTCGTCGGATATGGCGTAGATTATGCAAATTTGGGAACTGCTACGGCAGACATGGTCGCAGATATTCTTGTAAATGGAGCTGACCCTGCAAAAACTCCGGTACAGACCTTTGACAATGGTATCGCGACCATCAATACGGATGTGTGCGAGACACTTGGCTATGATCTGGATAAGGTTAAGGCGGCGTTCAAGCCCTATTGCACCAGTGTCGAGGAGACAACAACCGCAAAAGAGTTTGAGAATTGATGATTAGCTGCCGCACACTCGTGACTTTAGTCTTGTGAGGCTTCACGAAACCATATATTGCGTGATAGAATGGAGCTGGCGTATGCAATTGCGTCAGCTTTTTAAGTGTCAGAGAATAAATTTCGGGAGGGTTTGAACGTGTCAGGTTTTCTAACGATAGGAATTGTCCAGACAGCTCTGGAGCTCGGACTGATCTATGCGCTGGTTGCGCTTTCATTGTTTATCAGCTTCAGTATTCTGGATATCTGTGATCTTTCAACGGATGGATGCTATACACTGGGGTGTGCGGTCGGAGCGGTGGTAACAATTGCGGGACACCCGATTCTGGCTATTTTTGCCGCAATGGCTGCGGGGGTCTGCTCGGGATTCATCACTGCGATACTGCAGACAAAGTTCGGCGTTCAGAGCATTCTGGCCGGCATTATTGTGAATACGGGTCTTTACACCATCAATCTGGCGGTCATGGGATTTTCTTCCAACCTGTCGCTGTTCGGCTCTGCGACGGTTTTTGATATGTTCAAATCGTTGAACTCCTCTAAGGTGTGGAAAAGCTGGAGTCCGTTTGTTCTTCTGCTGATCATTCTTGCCGTGATCGTGCTTGCGATCCACTGGTTTCTCGGAACAAGGCTTGGCCTTTCGATCCGCGCAACCGGAGACAGTCCAGCAATGGTGCGCGCTTCTTCGATTAATCCGGCATTCACGACGATCGTAGGTCTGTGCGTCGCAAACTCACTGACCGGAATGGCGGGATGTCTGATCGGACAGTATAACGGGAACAGCGATATCAACCTTGGAACGGGAATGGTCACGGTCGCGCTTGCCTCGCTGATCATCGGGGAAATGTTTTTCAAAAATCGCGGCATGCTGATGCGGATTATCGGTGTGATCATCGGTTCGGTTCTGTATCGATTTGTTATGTCTGTCGCGCTGCGGCTGAAAATCCCGACAGAAGCATTCAAGCTGGTGTCGGCTTTGATTGTCGCGGTGGCGCTCACTGCTCCGCAGATCCGGAAGCTGATTGCGCTGCACGCGCAGAAGCGTGCCTCCATGAAGATGAGTATGGAAGAAGCGGAAGAGGAAGAGGGAGGTGACAGATCATGCTGAAGCTTAAGAATGTCAGAAAAACCTTCAATGTCGGAACGGTCAATGAGAAGAAGGCACTGACCGGTGTAAACCTTGTGCTCGAGGATGGTGATTTTGCCACGATCGTAGGCTCCAACGGCGCGGGAAAATCAACGATGTTCAATGCGATCGCGGGAAGCTTTTACCCGGATTGCGGAAGCATCATTCTTGACGGGAAGAATATCACCTATGTTCCGGAGTACAAGAGAAGCGTTTATATAGGAAGACTTTTTCAGGATCCTCTGATGGGAACGGCTCCGCATATGACGATCGAGGAGAACCTTGCCATTGCCTATCTGAGAGCCTCGAAGAAACAGCATGCGATTTTCAGCAGAATCAGCAAGAAGGAGAAGGAATTCTTCCGGGAGCAGCTTTCCCTTCTCGATATGGGGATGGAGGATCGCATGAAGAATCCGGTCGGACTGCTGTCCGGTGGTCAGAGACAGGCGCTGACGCTTCTGATGGCGACGATGGTAACGCCGAAGATCCTTCTTCTGGATGAGCATACGGCGGCGCTGGATCCGGCTACCGCTTCGAAGGTTCTGGATCTTACGAGAAAGATTGTCGCTGAGCGGAAAATCACCTGTCTGATGGTCACACACAACATGAATCAGGCGCTGGAGCTCGGGAACCGGACGCTGATGATGAGCGACGGCAGAATTGTGTTTGATGTAAAGGGAAAAGAGCGGGACGGCATGACGGTAGAGGATCTGCTGGAGAAATTCGCGCAGGGAACCGGTCGAAGCTTCAACAATGACCGTATCCTTCTGTCGACAGAGCAGGGCGACTGAGTGCGCCGGGGACAGGATGAGTTGCATCTTGATAATATAATCCACATGAGGAACAGGGTGAGGATGCTCACCCTGTTCTTTGTGAATTATGTGGAAAAAAATATCTCCGAAATTATAAAATTTGGTTTAAGTGAGGGATAATGTTATGCTACAATCGTAAAGGTAGTGTAAACACAAAGATAGTCGGAGAAGCATTGGATATGGCATGGAAGACCTTTCAAATTGTCATATCAGCTGCGCGGTGCAGAAAAATGGATAGATGGCCGCCGTGAAGCTTGCAGGACTATCGGAAAAGCAAGTTGTACCGGGGCAATGGGGCTTCCGGTGCAGGAGGAAAATTGATGTCAATATATAATCTGTTCGCACTTGTTGGTGGGCTGGCTTTCTTCCTTTTCGGCATGAATGTCATGTCGAATTACCTGGAGAAAATGGCGGGCGGCCGTCTGGAGGGTATCCTGAAAAAGCTAACGGCGAACCCTTTTGAGAGCCTTGCGCTGGGCGCGATCATCACTATCGCGATTCAGTCGTCTTCGGCTCTTACTGTCATGCTTGTCGGTCTTGTCAATTCTGGTATTATGGAATTCGCTTCCACAGTAAATGTGATCATGGGATCAGATATCGGAACCACACTTACGGCCTGGATTCTCTCCCTGAACGGCATTTCCTCGGACAACATCTTTGTGTCCATGCTGAAACCGCAGAATTTTGCTCCTATTGTGGCGATCATCGGTGTCATCATGATTATGGGCTGCAAGGAACAGAAGAAAAAAGACATCGGAACGATTCTCTGCGGCTTCTCTGTCCTGATGTACGGCATGACATTGATGTCGGATTCGGTTTCTCCGCTGGCAGAGATGCCCCAGTTCCAGAACATTCTGATTGCGTTTGACAATCCGATCATCGGCGTTCTTGTCGGAACGGCATTTACCGGGGTTATTCAGGCTTCCGCGGCATCCATCGGTGTACTTCAGGCACTTTCCCTGACGGGAAAAATCAGCTTTGGCATGGCTATACCGATTGTCATGGGCGCAAACATCGGCACCTGTGTGACGGCGATTCTGTCAAGCATTGGCGTCAGCAGAAAGGCGAAGCGGGTTCCTGCACTGCATATCCTGATCAAGATTCTCGGCACCATTATATGGCTGGTGCTTTATATTATTCTCCGTTATATTCTGAGACTCCCGATTTTTAATCATGTGATCAATTCCTTCCAGATCGCGGTCTTCCATACGATCTTCAACATCGGAACCATCGTCATTCTGCTGCCTTTCTCACAGAAGCTTGTGCGCCTGGTTGAACGAATGGTCAAGGTCGATGAAAACGATAAGGCCGAGATGGAGAAGTACACACTGCTTGATGAGCGTCTGCTCCTGTCCCCGGGGCTCGCGGTCGGTCAGTGCCGGGAGAAAACAATCGAGATGGCGAAGATCGCGCGTGAGGCGTTCTCCAGCGCATTGAGTATGTTCGAGCACTTCGACAAGGAGGAAATCGAAAGGATTGTCAAGAAAGAGGAGGAGCTCGACTATCTGGAGGATGAGCTCGACACATACCTTGTGCGCCTCTCCGCCAAGGATATGACAGAGTCGGACAGCGATCAGATCTCCGAGATGCTTCACTGCATCAATGATTTCGAGCGTATCGGTGACCACGCGATCAATATGACGAAGCTTGCGAGACAGATGCATGATCAGAAGCTTCAGTTTTCCGCGCACGCAAAGTCGGAACTTGCAGTTTTGACGGAAGCTCTGAATGAGATCATGACCCTTACCCTTGAGTCCTTTGAAAAAGATGATCAGCAGCAGGCAAAGCTGATTGAGCCTCTGGAGGAGGTGATTGACGACCTGACCAAGGAGATCAAGAATCGTCATATCGATCGCCTGAAAACCGGTGAGTGCAGGGTGGAACTGGGGATTATCCTGACCGATTACATTACGAACTGCGAGAGAGTGTCTGATCATTGTTCCAATGTCGGCGTTTGCATCATCCAGACAAAGAATTCCAGCTTTGAGACGCACGGATACCTGAACGAGGTGAAATACGGCGGCGAATCAGAGTTTGTCGATGAGTTTGACTCCTATCAGGACAAGTACCGGCTTCCGGCGGTTGAAGCAGTCGGAAAGAAGAAATTAAAAAAAGCTAAGGATAAGGGCGGCAAGGAGGCAAAGGAATCCAGAGAGACGAAGAGTTCCAAGGACAAGGATTCCAAGGCAAAGGCAAAGACAGGCAGAGGCAAGGCACAGAAGGCCTGACTTGATCTGGGACAGATGCAAGGCAGAGAATGCCTGATTTGATCTGGGACAGATGCAAGGTACAGAAGGCTTGACTTGATTTGGGACAGATGCAAGATCTGGAAAGCGTGATTTCATTATGGATATCAACGGAGCCAAAATTATCAGGCAGAGAATGACCTTTACCGGCGATGTGCAGGGAGTTGGGTTCCGGTATCGCGCAAAGTACGCGGCAAGGGAGCTGGGCGTTACCGGCTGGGTGGAAAACGAATGGGACGGTTCCGTCGTCATGGAAGCCCAGGGAACGAAGGAGCAGCTCTACCGGCTTGTATACAATATCAGCAAGGGAACCTGGATTAACATTGAACACGTGAAGCGGGAAAATATTCCGGTGGAAGAGCATGAATACTATTTTGATGTGAAGGGATATTGAGAACAGTGATCTTCAAAGAATGAGAGGCTTGAATGGGCCCGGCAGCTTGCTGCCGGGCCCAAATTATTTACGCGAACAGTGAGCCGCAGCCGAATGCGAAGTATTCGTGTGCGGCGAGCGTCGTGATAGCGAGATAAAACTCGCGCAGCGTGTTTTATCTCGTTTCTGATTTCTCTTCGGAAGTTCCGTTCAGCTGTGCAGGAGGGAATTATCCAGGACCAGTCATCATCATGCCTGAATGGTCCGCATACATCAGCAAGGACAGCTAAGCTTCCCTTGTTCAGAATGGACAGATCTGTCCTGGGTGTAAGGAAGAAATTCTGGTATTTACGACCCATGTAAACGGCGAGAGTAAAACGAAAAGGTGCTGTGTGTAAGGAAGAAATTCTTGAATTTACGACATTGGGCCAAAAGAGAATAATCGAGAAGAAGAATGATCGAACAGAAGAAATAACGCAGCAGATGATCCTGCTTCGAAATAGGGGAATGGACAGCCAGAAGTGATAGAGCTTAAGAATTCCCTTGAAATAATTTGTGCATAAAGATATAATTATTTCATTACGAAACGTTTTGCTCTAGAAATATGACGAAAAAATTCGCCGGAGAGAGTAAGAGGGGGAAAAATATGCCTGCAACCATTAAGGATATCAGAGAGGAAACCGGCCTTTCGCTTGCGACAATTTCAAAATATCTCAACGGAGGAAATGTACTCCCGAAAAACAGGGAGAAGATCGAGGAAGCAGTGAAGCGCCTGCATTACCGGCCGAATGAAATCGCAAGGGGACTGGTCACGAACCGGACAAAGACAATCGGTGTCATCGTGTACAACATTGCCAGTATCTTCAACGGGACGATTCTGAGCACCATCGGTAAGGAGCTTAGAAAAAAGGGCTATGGTGTGCTGATCTGCGATTCCGCCGGAGACGCGGAGATGGAGCACTCGAATCTGCAGTTTCTTCTTAATAAGAAGGTGGATGGTATCATCATTATACCGGCAGAGCGGGATGCGGATTTTCTGCAGCCGGCGCGGGATGCCGGCATCCCCATTGTGTTGATCGACCGGGCTCTGAATGGAAACAGGGAAGACTGTGTTACCATCAATAATAAAGAAGCCGCGGAGGAAGCAGTGAATACTCTGATTGGTGCGGGACACAGAAAGATTGCAATTATCTGTTCTGATCATGAATACACCGGAGCGCAGAGAAAGCAGGGATATTTGGAGGCGATGGAACAGCATGGGCTTGAGGTGCGAAAAGAATACATCAAGACTGGAAGCCAGACGGTGGATTACGGATATCAGAGCATGAAAGAGCTTCTGGCATTGCCGGAGCGGCCGACGGCGGTTTTTATGGCAAATTACGATATTAACCTGGGAGTTGTGATGGCGGTGAATGAGTCCGGATTTCACTGCCCGGAAGATATTTCTTTGTTTGGTTTTGATGATCTTCTTTTGCCGAGGATCATCAGTCCGAAGCTTTACGTGATGAAGCAGCCGATGGAGGAACTTGGGTCCAGAAGTGTAGAGCTGCTGCTGGAACGGATCAACAGCAAGGAAGATCTTGCACCTAGAAACGTTGTGCTGAAGGCAACGGTGATGAAGGGGGATTCGATTCGCCCGATAGGGGGATGCGAGTGCTGAGAATAAATGTGCAGAGTTTTAGAGTTTGTGCAATTGAACGACAAACTGTGAATTCACACGTTTTATTTGTGCAAAAACTATTGACAAGAAATGTGAATTAAGCCATAATAGGACACAGCGAAACGTTTCACCATGACAGGTTTTGGTGAAATCTCACAAAACGCCGGATGCCACGGGTGCCGATAACCGCAGATCGTCCGGAGCTTTGAAAGGCAAAAACTATGCATCGGGAGGGAGAAAATTGGAAAAGATCAAGCAAAACCCAATCGTCAAGAAAATCGGATTCAACAGGATCATACTGATTTGCGTATTGATTCTCATGTACGTGGCATTCTGTGTCGGAATCAAAGGATTTGCGGCCGCGGGTACAAAGCACCTGCTGAATACCATGAACTACGTTTATTTTCTTGGCTTCTTGTCACTCGGCGTTACCTTTGTAATCGCAACAGGAGGTATCGATTTCTCGATCGGACCGGTTATGTTCTGCTGCGCGCTGGTCGGAGGCTATTGCCTGAATTCCTACAAAATGCCATTGGTTGCGGACATCATCATTGCAATCATTATCGGACTGGTATTTGGAATTTTCAACGGATATATGGTGGCATACCAGAAGGTCCCGCCGTTTATCATTTCCATGGCATCGATGAACATCGCGAAGGGTGCTGCTGCCGTATTCACCAAGACGCAGTCACAGAGCTGGCCGCTTTCCACGGATCCGGTGAATGGATGGTTCCGTAACATCGTTTCCTTCAACGGTTTCCCGGTCGGACTGGTGATCTTCGTCATCGCGGCTGTCATCTGCGGCATCATTCTCTACAATACAAAGATGGGACGTTATATCCTCTGCCTGGGATCCAATCGTGAAGCAGTCAGATTGTCCGGCGTAAACACAAAGAAATGGGAGATGAGCGCATATGTAATGTGCGGACTTCTCACCGGAATCGCTGCAATTTTCTTCGTGGCAGCATATACCACAGTTCAGCCCGGATATGGCGATCAGTACAACAACGAGGCCATCGCAGGATGCGTCATGGGAGGAACTTCCATGGTCGGCGGCCTTGCATCTATTCTCGGAACGGTAATCGGTGTATTTATCATTTCACTGCTGCAGGAGGGAATCCTTGCACTTGGACTTGGTAAAGATATACAGCTGATTGTAACCGGTATCATCGTTATCGTCGCAGTATATGCCGATGTAACCGCCAGACGCAGAAAGAACTAAGGAAAGGAGAAGAGAATGGGCGAAGTCATTTTAACAATGAAGGGTATCGATAAATCTTTTCCTGGCGTTCACGCACTGGATCATGTAAACCTCGAGGTCAGAGCCGGTGAAGTACATGCGCTGATGGGAGAAAACGGTGCCGGAAAATCAACACTGATGAAGGTTCTTACCGGAATTTACAAGAAGGATTCCGGAACAATCACATATTTTGGAAAAGAAGTAGAGTTCCACAACACAAGAGAGGCTCAGGACGCGGGCGTAGTCATCGTGCACCAGGAGCTGAACATGGTCGGAGATCTGACGGTAGCGCAGAACATCTTCATCGGCCGTGAGCCGAAGAAGGGAATCCGTATCGATGACAGAAAGATGATCGAGGATTCCAAAAAGCTGTTTGAGCGGCTGAAGATCGACATCAATCCGAGAGAGAAGATGAAGAATTTGACAGTCGGAAAGCAGCAGATGTGCGAGATCGCCAAGGCAATTTCCCATGACTGCAAGCTGATTATCTTCGATGAGCCGTCTGCCGCGCTGACAGAGAAGGAAATTGATGATCTGTTCAAGATCATCCGTGATCTGCGGGAGCAGAACATGGGTATTATTTACATCTCTCATCGTATGGATGAAATCAAGGTCATCACAGACCGTGTAACGGTCATGCGGGACGGCGGATATGTAGGAACGCTGATTACCAAGGATTCCACGAAGGAAGACATCATCAACATGATGGTAGGACGTGTAATCTATGAGGATCCGAAGACGCACAGCATGTGTCCGCCGGACGCACCGGTTGTTCTGAAGGTGGATCATCTCAACGCGGGCCATATGGTTCAGGATGTGAGCTTTGAGCTTCACAAGGGAGAAATCCTAGGATTCTCCGGTCTGATGGGTGCTGGCCGTACGGAGACGGCGAGAGCAATCTTCGGCGCAGATCCGAAGCAGAGTGGAACAATCTCCATCATGGGCAAGGACGGAAAGCTGCATGAGGTTACGATCAACAACCCGCAGGACGCGGTAAAAGCCGGCATCGGATACCTTTCCGAGGACAGACGCCGTTTCGGAGTTGTTGTACAGAAATCGATCATTGAGAATTCTACACTGGCATGTCTCGATGATTTTTCAAACGGACCTTTTATCAATAAGGCAAAAGAAAAGAAGGAGACAGAGAGACTGATCAAGGAACTCGCGACAAAGACACCGAGCGCGGATCAGCTAGTTATGAACCTGTCCGGCGGCAACCAGCAGAAGGTTGTCATTGCCAAGTGGCTGATTCGTAACAGTGATATCCTGATCTTTGATGAGCCTACCAGAGGTATCGATGTAGGCGCGAAGAACGAGATATACAAATTAATGAACAAGCTGGCATCAGAAGGAAAATCGATTATTATGATTTCTTCTGAAATGACTGAGATTCTCAGAATGAGTGACCGTATCGTGGTTATGTGTGAGGGCAGAAAGACCGGTGAAATCCGGATCGAGGAAGCCACACAGGAGAATATCATGGATAAGGCTACTCGGAATATCAATTGAGGGGGAGACAGACATGACGAAGAAGAAATCTTTATTGAATGATCAGAGATATATAGCGTTACTCATCGCGATTCTGCTGATGGTAATCTATTTCATATTTAGTAAGGAGTTCCGTAAGTATTCTTCTATCCTTAGTATGCTGGACTTCTCTTACTATGACATGCTGATGGGCTTCGGCGTAACCTTCCCGCTGATTACCGCAGGTGTAGACCTGTCCATTGGTACCGGTATGGTATGCTACGCGCTGGTCGGCGGAACCCTGATCCGGAACAATAACATTCCGGTTGTGGCTGCCATGCTGATCTGCATCCTCTTCGGATGCGCGATCGGACTTCTGAACGGAGTTCTGATCGGTGTCATGGGACTGGCTCCGTTCATTGCCACTCTTTCCACCTGCATGATTACCCGTGGTATCGGATCTATGTGCCCGGCTACTCCGTGGCCGACGCTGCAGCAGCCCGGCGGATGGTTTCATTCGATCTTCAAGCTGACCTTCGGCTCCGGAAGAGGAGCGTTTAAGTTCCCCATCGGATTTTTCGTGATGCTGGTGCTGATGTTTGTCATGGAGTTCGTTCTGAATCACACCAGATTCGGCCGTTATACCATCGCCATCGGATCGAACAGAGAGGCAACTGCTCTTTCCGGAATTAATGTAAAGTTCTATCACGTAATGGTTTATGTTGTCTGCGGTTTCTTTACAGGACTTGCGGCGATCGCCTATGCGGCGGTAACGCCTACCGTACAGCCTGGTACCGGAGCCGGACTTGAGATGGATGCCATCGGCGGAGTATTTGTCGGCGGTGTATCCGCAACCGGCGGTTACGGTTCCATTATCGGAACCTTCATTGGTGTTATGATTATCTGCCTCCTGAAGACAGGTCTTCCCTACATCGGTCTGCAGGCGAACTGGCAGCAGATTATCACCGGTGTGGTTCTGATTGTAGCCGTACTGATTGATATCATCAAGAAACGCCGCGCAGCTGCAGTCTGAAGCTTGCATTCAGCCGCGGGCGAGTGCAGAAGGTTCTTTGCTGTCAGACATATTTGACGGCAACAAGCCTGAGAATTGCATCCGGCCGCGGATCCAGAAAAAGATGGGACATTTTCAAAGAATTTATACGAAAGCGACAAAATTTCAAACAATAATTTGTGGATGATTTTGGACACAGATTGTTCAAAAAATGTTTACAGTTTATTCAAAAAATGATATATTGGATTTGTTATTTCCGGAAGGGACATTTCGGAATGCAAATAAATACAAAAACTAATAAATGTATTTAAAGGAGGAAAAACATGAAACGTAGAGTCGTAGCAACCTTAATGAGTGCAGCAATGGTAGCAACTCTGCTTGCAGGATGCGGATCAGGATCCACTAGCACATCTGCAAGCAAATCTGAGTCATCCAGCAGCTCAGCAGCATCCACATCCAGCAGCGCTGCAGCATCCACTTCCAGCTCTTCCACAGAAGCCGTAGCATCGACCAGCGGTTCTGAGACTGCTGCATCCAGCAGCTCCGCGGCAGAGAGCACAGATGACGCTACAAAGCAGTTTGATGGCCTGAAGGCAAACGAGGCTTACAACTTCCCGATGCTGGTTAAGTCCTTCCAGTCCACTTACTGGGATGCCGCTCAGCAGGGTATGAAGAAGGCAGCTGGCGAGCTTGGTGTTACCTATGACTGCCAGGGACCGAACTCCGAGTCTGATATCGCTGACCAGGTTAACATGCTGAACTCCGCAATTTCTTCCAAGCCGGTAGGAATCGGCCTTGCAGCCTGCGATACAACTTCCGTACTTGACGCTCTGAAGACCTGCGCATCAGACGGAATTCCTGTTGTAGCATTTGATACCGGTGTTGCGGATGCTCCGGACGGATCCATCGTATGTACCGTAGCGACAGATAACGGACAGGCTGGCTCTGTAGCAGCAGACAACATGTATGATGCGATCAAGGACGAGATCAAGAACGCTGACGGTCAGGTTCGTATCGGTGAGGTTAACCAGGATGCTACCGCTCTGAACATTCAGCAGCGTGGTCTTGGATTCATCAACGAGATGATCAAGCTCATCCAGGCAGACGGCAAGACCGTTTCCGTAGAAGGCAACGAGTTCTATGTAAACAACGCTGAAGGCGCTGATACCGGTGACACAGATGTTGTAATCGAGGTAGCAGTTCCGGCACAGACAACTGTAGAGCTTTGCTCCACAGAGGCACAGACCATCCTTTCCAAAGAGGATACCATCGCAATCTTCGGTTCCAACCAGACCGCAGCAGAAGGTGTTCTGGCAGCAGATGCTAACCTTTCCGTTCTTGGTTCTGACGTATCCAACGGCGACGTTATCGGTGTTGGCTTCGATGCTGGTTCTACCATCAAGGCAGCAGTACAGAGCGGACAGCTCTACGGCGCAGTTACCCAGTCTCCTCTGATGATGGGATATTACGCAATCTATGCTCTGACAGCAGCTGCTAACGGACAGGAGCTTCAGGATGTTCCGACAGCAGGTTACTGGTACAACGCAGACAACATCGACGATCCGGATATCGCTCCGAACCTGTACGACTAATTGTCTGAAAGTCAGTATCGTTCAGATGAATATCATTTAAAATGACGGGAGTGCGGCCGATGGCCGCGCTCCTTTTTACTGTATAGCCTAATAAGTTGTGGGGCCAAGCCCCATTAAAAAAGCGCAAAAAACCCCTATCCAATCTAAACGTGCTTTTATGGGGTAAAATATCAAATGCTATGC
>NZ_JBQKIK010000029.1:0-44082 GCF_052117805.1 Bilifractor sp. LCP21S3_F8
AGATGTGTATAAGAGACAGGCCCCGGTTCGCATAGTTTTCCACAGCCGGCCCAGCGCTTCAAAATTTCTTTCCTGCCATCACGCAAAAGGTCACATCTTCTACGATCATCACTCACCGAATCACATCGTCCACAATCATCAACCACTGAATCACATCGTCCACACTCATCACTCACCGGATTACAATGTCACAGCGACACAGCGATCTCCGTCATTTCCTCCGGCGTCTCCCTCATATCGTGAGAAAACCACAGAAGCAGGCAGGAATATATGCCGCCTGTCCGGTAGGCCATCCTGTATTTTTCCATATTTATGGTTTCACCTGTACCGGATGCGCCATCACCATCCCCACCATTTACGACCATATCCGGAATCTCATCAAAATGGAAATACTCCTTCAGAACATCCAGGATCTGACCCGATAAACCGGCTTTGTACAGCCGGAGCATCTGATTTTTGTTGTCGAAAAATGCCTGAAACACCGGGCGGATAAAAGAGGCGAAATCCGTTTCAAGCAGTTTCCTGTCTCCCTCTGTTTCCCGGAGCATCCGTGCCAGAGCACATCGAAGGACTTCATCCTTTGAACTGAAATGCCGGTAGAATGTCGCCCTGTGAACCCCCGCCCGCTCCGCAATTTCACCAACAGAAATATCCGAAAAATTTTTTGTCCCCATAAGCTGCAACAACGCCTCCGTCAGATAACTCTGTATCAGACTGTGGTCCAGATCTTTTCTCCTCAAGAAAAGCGACACTTCCTCTCTGAATGTTGCAGTTTCCTCGTTCCCGAAAGAAATCAATTGAAAATAACGACACCTGTCGCTATCATTAAATATGCACCATTCAAAAATAGCCTGTCAAGATCATCAGCAGGTGTCTGTGCCAACGAACGGCAACCTAAAGGCAGTGGGTTTTCGCCTGCGACAAATGAAAGGATTTTGTTTATGAAAGAGTTTTTGATTCTTCTGCTTCTGGCCCTTCTGGCCAGCTCCTGCGGTTTCCGCAAATATGTATGGTTCATTTCCCTGGGATACGGAGCTGCTGTCGCCCTGGTCGGTGCCGGCCTCCTGTGCCTGTTCTCCGGGAGTCTGAGTGCCGGAACCATCCTGCAGTCCGTGCTTTTCATCGTCTACGGCTGCCGGCTCGCCGGATATCTCGCGTATCGCGACCTGAAAACCGCCTACACCCGCCGGATGAAGGGAGAGGTAAAATCCGATAAAAGTGTGTCCTTTGCGGCCAAAGTCGGCATATGGATTTCCGCAGCCGTTCTTTACGTTCTGCAGACATCCCCGGTTCTTTTCCGGCTTCAGGACAATAAGGGCACAGATGCTCTCTGCCTGATCGGATTCCTGATCTCTCTGACCGGTCTGCTTCTGGAAACTACCGCGGATCTGCAGAAAAACCGCGCAAAGAAAAAGAACCCGGGACGTTTTGTCGATACGGGTCTGTTCCGAATCGTGCGCTGCCCCAATTATTTTGGCGAGATGATCTTCTGGACCGGTGTCTTTATTTCCGGACTCAACGTATATCACAATCCCGCCGAATGGATCTGTTCTCTTCTCGGCTATGCCGGAATTATCTACGTGATGTTCGGAGGAGCGCGCCGGCTGGAAATCCGTCAGGACAAGAACTACGGCAATGACCCGGAATATCGGAAATATAAATCCACGACTCCGATCATGATTCCGTTTCTCCCCATCTACTCGGTAAAGGAGCACAAATGGCTGGTCGCATGATACAAGGCAGCGCAAACATCCCGGAAGGATTCCATCTGTCCATGGCGCTGACAGACTGCATACCCGTACTCTTTTTCAGCATCAACGCCGGCGTTCTCGCCTGCCGCTTTCCAAGTCTGCTCTTCCGGATCGGCGCTGTGCTGGTTATCCTCGCCGGATCACTGAAGGCAGGCTGGAAATTTGTAATCGCACTCAAAAAAATCGATGTGCCGTTTCTGAACCGGCAGATGCGTTTTCTCATGCCTTCCGGATTTGCCCTGATGCTCCTGGCACTCGCTGTAAACCGGAGCCGCTGGTCCTTGACAGCGGTTCTGCATCATGCAACAGCCTTTCCATCCTGCATCTTCTTCCTCGCGGGAATCGCAGGCATCCTTGTTCTGTGCTTCTTCGCAAAACGCCTGGACAGAAGAAACGCAAAATCAAACTGGAAAGAACAGATGGTCAATGGAATCACACAGCTCTCCTTTCTGCTTGGGATTTTGTTCTGACGAAGACCAGGCATGGCATCCTGTTCCGATCTCGGGATAATAATGCGTATCTCAGCATTTTTTCAATGTGGCACTACATCTGTAAGCGGTAAACAATCCTTACCTTGACAACACTCAGCTGCCATTTCTCGCAGCTGAGTGTTGTCAGTTAAGTTGTTTCCGGCATTCCGCCGGCAGATCCTGGGACCATGGTTCCAACTTTTCCAGAAAAGTTCTGTCTGTGTCTTCCTGGTACCTGAGTATCTCAGTCAAGAGTAGTTCGAAGTATCGGAACGGATTTAGATTGTTTGCCTTAGCTTATACTAACTTTTTATCTTCATAGTTTTACTTGCTGAGTCCAGCAATATCACCCTCTATTCATAAAGATGAGGATAAAAAAATCTGAGTATAATCCACACGCGATATTGATTTTTTGCAGATTGTAAACATCACGTACCATTTTTCATCACCGATCGGATAAGTGAGAGTACCTCTCTGGATGCATGATTCGATACTTCGATTGTCAAAGTACAGGTTCGAATGACAGCATCCGGACAAAAACTTGTTGCCGAATCCGTCATCGTCTGATCGACAATGTTTTTGGGAGATGGTGGAACCGCAATCTCTGCAAAAGTAGCCTCGGACTCCGGAGACAGAGCGACAGATTGTACATCGTAAGCTTCATGTCTCAACTGTTGCTGCCAGTAATAAAAGCTTTTAATGTTGATACCATTCTGTTCACACTAGGCCTTTTTGTAAGACCACTGGCATTACAGGCCTGAATGATATCAAGTCATTGTCGACGGCAAACGTCGGATGTGATCTTGTCCATCAATACCAAGCCTCCTTTGGAGAAGTTGAAAAAACCTTAGATATATTCGACTTCTCCAAAGGGCTTGTCCTTACCTTCAAAGAGTTGAAGTTCGCCAAATTCCAGGGAGTCGTCATTTTTACTTCATCCTATACAGGAACGTTATCGCTTGGCACCGCTTACAGTCGTCTTTAGGACTAAATGTAGTTTTACTCGTTCCAGCCGAAATACCCTTCTTATATGCCCAGTTAACGGCATCAGCAAAATAATCTTCCTTCTGCACATCTGTAAACGGATTAGCGCCTTCCATCTTTTCTGAACCCATTATTCTCCAAATGAATGTGATCATCTCCGCTCGTTTGCAGTAAACATTCGGGCTGAACGTTGTCACGCTTGTGCCGGATGTAATCTTGTTCTTGTATGCCCAGCACACCGCATCATTGAAATAATCAGTTTTCTTTACATCCTTAAATGGTAGATTCGCATCAACCTTCTTGCTGCCGTTAATTCTCCAAAGGAAAGTAATCATCTGGCCTCTGGTTATGATTTCACCAGGTCCGAAAGATGTTCCAGTAGTACCGCTTGTAATGTTGTTCTTATAAGCCCAGTTTACTGCGTTGTAGAAATAATCATTATCTCTCACATCTGTGAACGGCATCTTCTCGTCGTCATCCTTTGAAGGTGTGGGTGGAATAACTGGTGTTACAGATAGCTTCTCTTTAAATAATGCAGAGAGCGTCACAGTGCTATCCGGCTGTGTGAAGCTGTAGGTGCCGTCGGCATTCTGAGTTACTGTTACCTCTTTACCTTTCTCGTCTGTCACAGAAATCTTATCTACCTCATATCCAGAATTCGGTTTAGCTATAATGGTCACTAGCTCTCCTGTCTTCTGCAGTTCAGGAGAAAGGACTAAGCTGCCGTTCTTGGTAGGCTTTATTGTGTTGTTTACAGCCGGTTTCTCTTCTTCCCCAAATGTTGCAGCAACAGCCACAGTGCCCTCTGGCTGTATGAAGTTATATGTGCCATCAGTATTCTGAGTTACCGGTACCTCTTTACCCTTCTCATCTGTCACAGAAATCTTATCTACCTCATATCCAGAATTCGGTTTAGCTATAATGGTCACTAGCTCTCCTGTCTTCTGCAGTTCAGGAGAAAGGACCAAACTGCCGTTCTCAGTAGCCGCTATCTCGTCAACCACTTTATTATCCTCAAAAGGTTTCGAATCATCCTGCTTTTCAAATGATACTGATATGGTCACCTTTGTTTCTGGTTGTGTAAAGCTATAAGTGCCATCATCATTCTTTGTAACAGGCACCTTGTTTCCAGTTTCATCTGTTATCAAAACATCCTGTAATTTATACCCAGTATCAGGCATGACAGTGATATTTACTGCCTCGCCTGGCTTCTGATGATCAGAGACAAGCGTCACGTTTCCATTCTCAGTCGGCTTTATCTCATCAATAACAAAAGCTTCAGTTTTATTCTTGAACAATGCAGATACCGTCACCACAGAATTTGGTTGCGTAAAACTGTATGTGTCGTTACCGTTGTAAACAATCGGTACCGTGATTCCGTGACTATCTGTGACTTTGACTTCATCAACTTCATAACCAGCGCTAGGATTAGTTGTAATCGTAATTGTTTCTCCTTGCTTCTGAGTTTCAGGAGAAAGATTTACGCTACCATTCTCTGTAGGAGTTATCAGATCGATTACTGTAGTTTTCGTTTCCTCAGCATTTTTAAATGTTACTGTGATTGTTACACTTGCCGATGGCTGCTCAAAGCTGTAGGTTCCATTTTCTCCTGTTACAGCAACAACATTTTCGTTAGCATCTTTAGCACTTATATCTCCTATTTCAAATCCAGTATCTGGTTTAACAGTGAAGCTTACTTTGCTTCCGGTTATCTGCGGTTCTGAAGATAGAATTACTTTTCCATTTTCAGTGGTGTTCAATACATTAACGAAAGCCCTGACCACCACTACTACAGAATCAGAAGCACGTTTTTCCTCATTTTCCTTATATCGTACTTCATATGAGCCAGCTTCTACCTTCGTTGTGCCAACTTCACACTGCTGCCATTCACCTGTTCCTTGCTTCCTATACTCCATTGAAGAAGTTGTTCCGAAAATCCCGCCATCCCCAGTTAATCCCTGAGGTTTACTCTGCTTCTGCTTATTTGTAAAGACTGCAGTTAAATTTCTATCTCTAAGTGATGTAAATTGAAGCATGGGATCTTTAGAAATGACATTTCCATTTTCCTTCCATGAAAGAAAATAGCAATTCTTATTAGGCACAGCCTGAAGAATAACGTTTGCTCCTTTTCTCTTCTCAGAAAGGCCGTAAACCATACCATATTCTTTTCCTTCAACAGTGACATTTGTTTTATAAAGTGGTGCCTCCTCATTTTCGATTGGCACAAGTTCTCCGCCCTCTTTTTCAAGTTTCGAATAGGATGTTTCTTCCTGGGTTGGTTCTTGATAAGGAACATAAAACTTCTCTCCATCTTCCAGTTTTACACCCAACATATTGTTTACGATGCTCTCCTTACCATCTGCCACATAGGAACTCGAATAATTCATCGTGCCGGAATCAGTAGCTGTAAGCCTTAATTTAAAAATACTTCCTTCATTTATAAAGATATGTTTGGTATCCCCGGCGACCATCACAATGAGTTGATCGCGCAGTTCATCGGGTACAGATCGAACAATATTGTTATCCTTTATAGAGGCAACTATATTGCCTGATGAATCTAAGACATCCACATCAACAGGACACTGTATCTGATTATGGGTAAAATTTTTAAATTCGGGTGAGGCAACTAGCGTTGTAGAAGAATTGTATACAGCCTGCTGAAGCTGATATGTATATTCTGCCCACTCATCAATAATATCAGTATGGCTAATCCAGCTTGATTTCTGTCCTAATGTCAAATAAGGTATCAAGCCTGCAAGCCAGTTATTATCAGTATCGATAAACTTTGTTGCTTCCTTAGCATATTCAAAAGCCTCTTCACAATCATAGCCAAACGTTTTACGCAGGCTAAGATACTGATTAAAATAAGAGTATCTGCCGGCATACTCCGAATTCATAATCACATTCAAGGAAGAAACTGCTATTCCCAAATCATTGGCATAATTCTTTAAGATGTCCTTTTTACCCCAGGCATCGCCAACCTTAGACATTGTTTCTGTTATCCAATCCATATTTCCAGAAACAATTGGAACAATACAACATCCTGCATGGTGCATTCTATTAGTTGTTACTACAGAAAGAGCACCTGTTACAGATGAAGATATACCCTCATCTTCCAAAGTTGCTAATCCAAGCATAGTTTGTTTTAAACCGGATTTTAAATTGTCGACAGATTCATCAGTAATAGCCTGCGCTAAATTATCGCTTTCTGCATTAACCCCGAACCTATCCTGTAAAAAGCCAATCAAAGCTTCTGTGGATTTTGTTTTAGACTCACCAGCATTTACAGAATTCTGTCCAATATTATTATTGATAATCTGAATCAGTGATAATGCTGTCAAAAATTTATCGTCATCTTTGCCATCATAGTTTCCGGTTATTAGCTTTAAATATTTATCCTGGCTTGATATTTTTTCCATATTACTGGCGCTCTTATTGAAAATGAAGCATAAGAAAGCACGAGCGCTTTGCTCATCCTTTATTACAGGAAAAGAATGAACCATTTTAAATTCTATGTTATCATTCCACTGTAAGATAGGATACTGTGATCCCATAGTCCATGTCTTATCAAAATCAAACCCTTTATATTGATTTTGATCTAAACATTGACTCGGTTCCAATGCAACAATCTGATTAAAGGAACTCCATCTCTCATCTCCCTGACGCCTGCCAAAAGCTTTCTGACCCTGAAAATAATAAAAATTAGAAAACTCAAATCCTTGCAGGGCCCATCCCCCAAGTCCATAACTGCCAACCAAAGCCCCCGCATAATTTCCTGTCAAATTTCCGAAAGAATAGCCATTATTAAGATGTACTTGTCCTACACTCCCTGTTCTTATATCTCCAAAAATTCCTCCGCTACCGCCCTGTGTTGAAATACCTTCAGTAAGACTTATATCACCTCTGTTATAGCAGTCATTTACGTATTCATCATTAAAATCAATTTCTTGATAGCCACAAATTCCTCCCACAGCGTTACTCCCGCTTATATTTCCATTGTTGAAGCACCCATTAAAAGATCTAGGGCACTCTGTTTTGCCAATTAAGCCACCAGTATAATAGCCGCCATCAACATTGGAAAAGTTGCAGCTATTAGTAATACTTATTCCCTCATTGCTACTATTAATGTTTTGAGCTTCCCCAATAAGACCACCAACGCGATTAAATGATTCTGCCTTTATATTTCCGTCAGAAGCGCAATTTTTAACATTTTGTTTTTTATTCCAATCTGATCCCCATGAACCAATTAAACCTCCTACACATCCAGAAACAGAGGTTGAAGAATTATTATTTAAAAAGATATCTCCGGAAAAAAGGCAATTGCTCAAAGTGCAAGAGTTCTTGTTACCTATGTACCCCACTAATCCAGCAATGTTCATTCCATCCACTACTGTTGTTGAATTGACACAAACTTTACCATATACGCCGCAGTTTGATATGCCCGCACCATTATACGTGCCCACTATCGCACCGGCGTTATATTCTGAAGCTTTCTCACCATGTCGAGTGACATTTAAAAAGACATTTTTCAGTGTAAAATCAGAAATGCTCCCACCATTAACGTTATTGAAGAAGCCAAGATTACCTGAACTGTTCTCTATGTACAGACCCGATATAAAATGATGATTTCCTATAAATGTACCATTAAAATTAGGAATCCCGCTCCATATATACGCTGAGTCAGGCTTAGTTTCATATGTCCATGCTGAAAAATCAGAAGAGACATCTATATCCGCATCCAGTTCAACATACGAATTAGAAAAGTCAAATGGTTCTCTATTTTTGGAGGTGTCTCCTTTTGCTTTATCCAAAAAGCCATACAAAGTATCAACATCATTCACTTTGTAAGGATTCTCCTGCGTTCCGTCGCCGGATTGATTGAATTCTTCCAGATTAGATATTCTGTTTTCTTTTACATCACCAAATACAGGAACAATTTCTCCTGGAAAAATACTTATTGCCATAATTACAACCAAAAAGATCACCGAAAGTTTTCTCTTTAACATTCCACCCTCCCTATGAAATCAGGTAATTTTTCCTTTAATCCCTATAAAGTCAAGTAATTTTTCCTATAAAATAAAGGATTATTCAACATTCCTCAGTTCAGAATGAAGCCGAGTGTCATGAGCATTTCTGCGTATCCGGTATGAAAAAAAATGTATTCTGAGAACATAAAACAGAACGTCACCTTTTTCACTCTGCATGACCTTGTGTGTAGTCCTGTTCCGCACCGCCAGTTGCACCCATCGAAGGCTTATCGCTGTCCCATGCCTCATCTACTCCATTATCGTTTTGTGTGACAGAAACAGCCTGCTGACTATCTGATTCTGTCGCAATAATGCTTTCTTCGTCTGTGTCCTCTGGAATTGAATATGCTCCAGACTCTTGGCTATCAGCCTCTTCTTCCGATTTCACACTATTCTGCGATTCAGAGACTGCTTCCTCTTCTGCAGATGCACTGTCAATTCCAACCGCGTCTGTTTATACCTCATATTTTTCATCCCTCCTCTTTTTTTTCGCCGCCTTCTGTCAATCGCCATTCAGATTTATTTACCCCCGGCAATCGTCATCCGCACCGTAATTTCACCTAAACCGCTGTATCCAGCACGGATTTTAAGACTATTATATTTCTTCAAGCAATGTTTTCACAATAAAGATAGATCCTTGTCCTTGTCCAACTAAGTGTCCGAAAAGAGTCAGCTTACTATCCCGCTCAAAGGAGCTGAACTTGTTCCGATATAATTGGACAATCGTCTGGACAGGCGGTTTTCAAAATATGATATTGTTGTCCATGTAGGGATTTAATAGAATGAAAACATCAAACTTAATAGATAGAGAAAATGAAAACATCAGACTTAATAAAGAGAGAGAGAAGATGTCAATCCTGCAGGATACAGAGTGCAAGACATGATTACAACGTGAACACTGTAGCTGAAATGGGAAAATGGCATTGAATTGGAGGGACAGAATGAGTGATTTTAGCGACTTAATCAATGTCTACAAAAAAAGATCGGGCATTTCTGTGAAGGAGCTGGGCGAAGGCACTGGCATCGGACCAAATATTTATAAGTATGTGCGCGGGTCAAGGCTGCCGTCCGAGCCCGGTGTTGTGGATTTGATTTCGGATTATATGAATATGTCAAATGAGGACCGCCACAAGCTGCGCGATTACTGGCGCATCGAACACTTCGGAAAGGAGCGTATCGCACTCTGGAAAGAGATCGAGACAATGCTGCAGCATTTCCGTATCACGCCGGACGCAACAGAATCCTATATGTTCGAGCAGAGACTCCCGGACAGCTTGCTTGACCATTCCATAAGCTACATACGCGGCGACCTGAACGTTCAGCAGGTTCTGCTCGCCATCCTGACGACCGCTGACGAAGGGACCATCCATGCTGTCGTTCAGCCGGATGACCCTCATATTCTGGAGTGTCTCTCTATTGCGGAAAAATCGGCAAATCAATCGAAAATCCAGAATATCATCCGAATGAGACAGCGAGGTGACCATTATGCAGACATCATGCGGAAAAATCTGTCCATTCTGCAGAACACTCTGCAACTGGCACTTGGATCAGACAGATATACCTCCTACTATTATTACACGGACTATGTAGAGCAGGAAAAATGGCCACTCACGTCAAGTTATATCGTAACAGACAGCTGTGCGTTTCTTTTCGGTAACGGTGACACAGCAATGACCGGTATCTTCACAAAAGATCCGAGATTTATCGCCGATCTCAATATGCACTTTGATTCTCTAATGAAAGAGTCGCGGCCAATGGTCATTCGCCCGGACTCACCATCCAGGATCATTGAAGATTTCCAGTCATACTACAGTATTGCTGAAAAAACAGTACCGCATAGCAGAGAGATTGTGATCGGCACTCAGCCTTGTCTGACACCCTTTCTGACCAACGATATCTGCGAACGCTACATGTGCCGTGATCATACAGAAATCCGCCCCTTTGTCGAGCAGTATCTCACCTATTTGACCTGGTGGAGAAAACACATACGCAACCTTACCAAAGACATCGTGTCAATCGACGGTGTCCGCCAATTCCTGGCTACCGGTAGAATCCATGAGATTCCGGAGGCGTATTACACACCTTTCTCAAAGGAAGATCGCCTGCAGATTGTCCGGAGCTGGCTGGCAAGCCTCTCCCCGGACAATGTACATTTTTTGAAAGAAGACAGTTGTCTGGTGAACTCCGGGCTCACTCTCACTTCATCGCCAACATTCTTCATCATATCGCTCGTCCGCGAGAACAGCTATCATATTTTCTTTTCCAAGGAGCCCTCGACTACCTCCTGCTTCTGGGATTATTTTTCGAATCTGGATGACAGGATCTACATGCCTTTCAGTGAGGGAAAACAGAGGGTTCAAAAAATCATTGAGCAATTTCGATGAATAATGGGAATTGAATATCGATATAAACGCAATGATAACACTGATCCGTTTGTGGTCAAACAAGTGATTTCCACTTGATAGGCCATTTCCAACTACCCGGCACTGTCAGCGGACACCCGGGTAGTTCAGACTGTTTTCCCTGACTCAACAGAGATAACTATTGCATGGATCAGAGCCGATCAGAAGACGAGTTCGTCTGTTCAAGATGCCTGATATACTTTCTTCCCCACAATTCAATGCTGTCAAGAACGGGTTTGAACTCGTACCCAATCTCCGTAAGCTCATATTCCACCCGCGGAGGCACCTCCGGATAAACCGTCCTGGTCAACAGCCCCTCTTTCTCCAGATTCCTGAGATGTGTTGCAAGAGTAGCCTGCGTAATGTGAATTTCCTTCTGCAGCTGATTAAACCTTTTCGGCCCGCCCGCGAGAGCATGCAGAATCAGAATCGCCCACTTCCCCGACAACAGCTGCTGCGCTGTCGCATACGGACACATACCGAATTGATTTGCTCTTTTACATGTTTCTTTTTTCATGATACCACCTGCTCTTATATACCAATACCGACCTGCTGCTCCGTCTCATAGAAGCAATTCCTTCATTCATCATTCCCGATCCCGCTTCACGCGGCGGATTGAATACTCAAGCAAAACATACCTGCTCAAGGAAAAAATCCTGCTTGACTGCATTCTACTATGGTCGTATTATTTTCGCAACTCGGATAATTAAACTTATGAGTATGAATTATTCACGTTCCTGACATTATCCATCTTCGATGAGGTCGGAGAGTTTCAAAAGAAGCCTCAAAATAACGAAGCAGTTCCCGGCCTCATCTCGGGGCAAAAAACATTTGTCCCTGACAGCATTTGATGATCTTGAATGAAATTTACGGAGGTGTACTATGAATAAAAAAAGAATGCCGGTTATTTTTTCCGGCCATGGAAGTCCAATGCTGGCGTTGGAGAACACATCTGTGACGAAAGGTCTGCACAGCATCGGCTCTCAAATCAGAGAACAATTCGGAAAACCGAAGGCAATCCTCGCCGTATCCGCACACTGGTATACAAAGGGAACTTTTGTGCAGAGCACGGAAAATCCAAAACAGGTCTACGACATGTACGGGTTCCCGAAAGCGCTGTATGACTTCAAATATCCGGTCAAAGGATATCCTGACCTGTCCGAACGCGTGGCCGCGCTTCTCGGTAACCGGGTGTCCGTCAACGATGACTGGGGCATTGATCACGGTGCCTGGACCGTGCTCTGTCATATGTTCCCGGAGGCGGATATCCCGGTCGTTCAGCTTTCCGTTGACGGCACGCTTTCCCCGGATGAAATCTACAATCTCGGAAAAGCACTCGCGCCCCTTCGTGATGAAGGCTATCTGATCCTTGCAAGCGGAAACGTTGTACACAATCTGCGCCTGGTAGATTGGGACAACCCGGACGGATCCCCGGAATGTCTTGCATTTAATAAGGCAATCACGGAATATGTCCGGAATCGCCAGGATGACCGCGTGATCGCATATGAATCCGTACCGAACGCCGGATATGCCGCTCCTACACCGGAACATTTTCTTCCGCTCCTCTACATGCTCGGTGCATCCGAAGGTGAAAAACCACAGGTCTTCAACAACCACTGTGAACTCGGCGCAATCGCGATGACCGGCTATGCGTTCGGTCTTGAGCAGAATTAATAATCAGGCAGGCATACAACACACCAGATGTTCTACGGCATACAGGCGTTCCTGTCTTCAGATAACCATTCTTAGATTCCAAACCGTCATCTCCGATCATTTAACGCCGAATTAATTGTATTCGGCCTCCATCCTGTCTATAATATAGGCATTACATATCAACTCTTCGAAAATGCAGACAGGGCTCGGCGCGCCCGAGACGCACGTAAGAGACTGGAGATCAAGCGTACTACCTGATGAAGCCTCCGGCCTCGGCGCGCCCGAAACGCGCATCAGAGACTGGATGCGATTTCGAAGACAACCGGTATGATCAGCGAAGTGCCGCGGCGAGTTATAAATATTCTGACACCCGTCTGCGGAACATGGTGCTTTAAAATTTCGGGATGGCTTATGTTCAGAAAAATTGACCTCAAAAAATCGTTATCCTCATGTCCGGAGAAAAAAGACAGAGCACTCGGGCGATGTATTGCCGTTAACTCCCTTGTCGCACTTCTGTCCTTCCTCTGGCTGATTCTGATGAATAAAGGAGTATTTACGCTGTGCGGAGATTACAATGCGCAGGCAATTCCTTTCAGTGTCGGGATGCACAAGGCCATTCTGAACGGTCAGTCGTGGTCATGGGGAATCGACCTCGGAACTCAGACTGTCGGTGCGTACAGTTTTTACGGTCTCGGCAGCATTTCCTTCTGGATCACGATGCTGTTCCCGGTAAGCGCCACGCCGTGTGTGATGGGGTGGCTCTATATTCTGAAATATATTGCCGCGGGAATAACATCATTCCTCTACATCCGTCAGTTCACCCGCGATGACAATTACGCCGTGATCGGATCGACGCTCTACGCGTTTTCCGGCTATCAGGCCGTAAATCTCGAATTTTACACCTTCCACGATGTCACAATCCTCTTTCCTCTGCTCCTTCTGGAATTTGACCGGATGATGAAATCGGGAAAATGCCGTCTTCGTGACGGAAAGCCTTTCATCCTTGTGACGGCACTTTCCTGCCTCAACAGCTATTTTTTCTTTGTCGGACAGGTTGTTTTTCTGCTTCTCTACTTCTTTCTGCGATACGGAGAAAGGAATCTGAGGCTTACCCTCAGGAATCTCCTCCTCTGCGGTATTGCAGGCCTCTGGGGCGTGATGATCGCCGGAGTCCTGTTCCTCCCGAACATCCTGTTCATTTCCGGAAACAAGCGAAGCAGTATTCAGCTCCTGCTGTCACAGCTCTTCCCCGAGCCGAAAATGCTCCTGTATCTGCTCAAGGGTTTTTTGTTCCCGGGCGAGGCAATGTATGACAGCAGTGCCGTGTACAACCAGAGGTGGACATCCACCTCCGCTTACCTGCCTCTGATCGGCATGAGCGGCGTCCTTGCATACCTGCACCAAAAGCGCAGCGACTGGCTCTCCAGAATGCTGCTCGTTCTCATAGCGGCTGCCTTTTCTCCCCTTCTGACCTCTGCGTTTCTTCTGTTCACAGAAGCCAATCAGCGCTGGTGGTATATGCTGATCCTGCTGATGGCGTCTGCATCTGCAGTTGTGCTGGAACAGCGGGCCGGAGAAAAAAACAACGACGTGCTGAAAACGGCTCTTTTCGTCAATATGGCCGTTCTTGTCGTCTATTATCTCGCGTTGAATCTCATGAAATGGAGCGACTCCGAAAAGAGCCTGGTCTGCCACAGAGGATTCTTTTTCCTGATTTTTGCCGTGTCTCTGGCCGGCCTGCTCATCCTGCGCAGGCTTTCGTCCGGCGCACGCCATTTCTGTCTGTCCATCACCGCCTGGACTGCTGTTTTTGCCCTTCTCACCACTGCATATGTGCTTGGCTATTACCGGTTCGCAGACGGAATCCGCGAGACCTGCACGCAGAAGATACGTCTCTACAGTCAGCTTGAGCCGATTGACGACCAGTACCGTTACATCGATGAGAACATGATGCTTTATTCAGAGGGAGCATCCGGTCTGCGCATTTTCAGTTCTACGGTTTCGGATTCCATCGTGCATTTTGACAGTCTGTTTGACTTTTACAAGCAGGCGCGCAGACTGGACAAGACCTCCTACGCCGGCCTGGCCGAGCTGTTCGGCGGCAAATACGATGTAACAACGGACCCGAAGGGGAGAACACCGCTCCGGACGTATCAGGTAAATGGAAAAAATTATTATGTTGTGGAAAGGAATGCCTGCCCGATCGGTTTTGCGGTCGATCAGGTGATCACAGAGCGTGATCTGAAGAAAATTGATGTGAGTGAAAGAGGCCTTGTTCTCCTGCGGGCAGCTGTGATTCAGCCCGATGACCGCAAGAGTGTAAGCGATCTGGCCCCTTGTGTTTCCTATCGCGATGCGCTGGACGCCATTCAGACGGATTTGGAGACAGCCCGGACCGCCTCCGCCGGAAACAGTCATTTAGATCCCTCCGATAATGCAGGGCTTGTCTTTGACAGCGATCAGGAGGGCTACAGTCCTTCCGGACGTGAGGCGGATAATCTCTCAAAGAGCAGTCCGGGAAAGAAGGTTGATCTGACCGACGGCGAGCTTCAGGAAGTCGCTGCGGAACGTGTCGCCAGTGATTCCAGCCGCGCCGTGAAAAATTTCCGCAGAACCTCTGACGGATTTGTCTGTGACAGTGATTATTCCAGTGACAGTCTCGTCTATTTCTCTGTCCCGAACGACAGAGGATGGAAATCATTCATAGATGGACAGCAGACAGAGATCATCAATTCCGGCGGCATGATGCTGATCCGCGTTCCCGCCGGCGCACACAGAATCTCCTTCCGTTACACGACCCCGGGGCTTTCCGCCGGAGCGGCGGTCAGTCTTATATCCCTGTGCGCACTGATTCTGTATGTCCTATCTGACTGGAAAAAGCGGAGAAGAGCAGCACTGCGCCGGTCTTTTGCCTCCTGTAACCGGTAGAGTCTCCCGGCTGTCCTTCCAGTAATCGGCAGAATCTATCGGCTTTACTTCCTGCAGCCGGCAGAATCTTCTGGTCTGGCCTTTAGCCGGAGATCCTCTTCTTGCAGCTGTCCTTCTTCCTGCTTCACATTACAGGATATACTCCAGCTGACTTTCCTTGGTCTTCATCCCCATTTTTTCATAGAACTTCTCCGCGGAAGTGTTGCCTGCCCATACATTCAGGGTCACCTCGTAGCAGCCCATTTTTTTCGCTTCCTGCTTCACATGCTCAAAAAGCGCCTCGCCCACGTGTCTGCCCCGCGCGCTCTGATCCACGCACAGATCATCGATGAACAGTGAGGTAAATGGAACCATATTGTTGGAGAACGGCTGCTCCCTCATCTGGCAGAATGCATAGCCAACGCAATGATCCTGCCCGTCAGCCGCCACGTAAACCGGTTTTTTGTCATCCTTCAAAATTTCTCTCAGTTCATCCACCGTGTACTTCGTCGTTCCCGGAATAAAAATATCCGGCCGGATACCGGCATGGATCTCCAGCACCTGGTTCAGCAGCCTCAGCAATGCCGGTATGTCCTTATCCTCGGCTCTTCTGATCTTCACCATTGTGTAACTATTCATCTTCCCACTTTCTCCAGTCTCTGATGCTCTGGCTGCATACACTTCCGGACTTCTGAAAAAAATGACCACAGGCAGTACGACCGCCGCTGTCAAAACCGCATTGAACAAATTTATATTTCCGATCGGAGAATCATACAGAAAGTGGTCTGCCATAACGAGGAGAATCCAGCCGATACCCTTTCTTCTGTGGTTTCTTCCGCTGGCTCTGACAATCAGATAGAGTCCGGCTGCGGTCACTGCGGCATAGCACCAGTGCGACCCAAGCGCGCCGGAGATTCGATCCAGTGCCGTCGGAAACGCGTCGTTTACATTTTTGAATCCGCTTTCTGTAATGTACGAGATATCTTCCTCGATCTGAAAGCCCATGCCCACGCACATTCCAATAAGAAGGTACTGTCTGAACGTTTTTCTGTTCCACACATACACCAGCAGTGCTGTTGTGCCCAGTTTCAGAAGCTCCTCTGCAATTCCCGCTTCGAGTGAGCCCATCCACGCCTCGGAATAGGAATGTCCCATCATGGATTTCATCAGATTATCAAAGCTGTCGTTCACTTCTCCGGCAAACGGACTTGTAATGAATGCTCCACAGAAAACCGCCATCAGCAGTTCCCGGCTGCTCATCTCGCCCTTTGCACCGATCTGTTTCACAAAAATCCCAAAGGGTACAATATATATCAGAAGCGGAAGAAATGCGCTGTATACCTCCAGATACTGAAGCACCTTCGTGTGACTGCTGCCCATGAAATCTGCTTCGTTGATGAGTATTCCCAACCCTGCCAGCAGAATCAGTACACCGGTCACAATCAGCTGCCGTCTCTGTTTCTTCTCATTCATTCAATTCTCCCCTTCACCCGTCTCTGCAATCTCTGCCCGGAAGACCATGATGGTATCTGCGTCAGAGCAGCAGAATTCCGCGGTCCCCGCAGGCTGTCCGGGAATGCTTCCGCCGTAGCGAAGGATGTCGATATATGGGAAGGCACAGTGCATAGCCATCGGACAGATCCTCCCTCTGTCCTCGTCAAAATCAAACACCTCACCCACATGATGTCCGCGGTGGCATCCCATCTTTCCCCGTCGGTCAATCACTGTGATCCTGATCTTCGGTCGTTTCTCTGCCATATCGTACCTCCCGGATAATTTTTTCTGTGTTGGAGAATATTCTAACTCCTTTTAGACCAGAAATCCACCGGCTCGTAGTCCTGCAGCTTTGCCAGAAATCCGTGATCCGCAAGTTCCCTCTGGATAATATCCAGCGTCTCCTCGCTGTCCGCAGTCACGGTATGATAATGGTACCCGGATGTGATGCCGGACAGCGGTGAACTTTTTCCTCCGGAAAGTTCCTCCTCATACTTTTTCACATCCAGACGCGAACGGATATGCATGGCGGCACGAATGATCCCGTACACCCTGTGATAAACGAAGACATCCTCGATTCTTCCACCGCAGTCAACGATCAGATTCATCTCCTCGCACGCCTGCTCCGGCGTGTGACAAACCTTGAATACGCGGCTCAGCTTCGACTTTTCCTTCCGGTCAAGGACATAGCCCCGCGCGGCAGAAAGAATTGGCTGTCCCTCTGCTCTGAGCAGAGCTATGTCCTGTACGATCACCTGCCTGCTCACAGAAAATCGTCTTGCAAGCGCACCTCCGGAAACCTGCCCTTCGTTTTTTTTCAAAATATCCAGAATAGCCTCACGGCGCTCTGTACCCGTCAACATGTTTCACCTGCCTTACCTGCTCATTGCATATGAGAGAGTATATATCCTCTTACATCGTATCTGAAAAAATATCCTGTTCCATCGCATCTGGAAAAATATATATCCTGTTCCATTGCTTCTGAAAAAATTTTCTCGCTTCTCCGCATATAAATTGCTTCTGATCCATTCTGAAGTACAACTATCGGATCGCCGTTTCTGTACGTCAGAGGTTCAGACCGCATGCAGATGCCTTCAGCATGAAAAATTCCATCATCTTTGTATTTCTGTACGTCAGAGCTTCAGACTGCATGCAGATGCTTCATGGAAATGTCCAGAATCGGAGCGGAGTGTGTCAGTGCGCCGCTCGATATGTAATTGACTCCGAGATCCGTCAGCGAAGCGATTTTCTCCCGGGTCACATTGCCTGAAACCTCAACCTCAGCTCTTCCGGCAATGATCCGCATTGCCTCAGCCATGAGATCGTGACTCATATTATCAAGCATAATAATATCAGCGCCGGCATCGACAGCCTCCCGGACCTGATCCAGATTCTCCACCTCAATCTCGATCTTCCGCACAAAAGGCGCATAGGCGCGGGCCATCTCAACAGCCTGTCTGACGCCTCCCGCTGCGCCGATATGATTATCCTTCAGAAGAACGCCATCTGACAGGTTATACCTGTGATTGTGACCTCCTCCCACGCGAACCGCGTATTTTTCGAAGATACGGTTGTTCGGCGTGGTTTTCCGTGTGTCGAGAAGCCAGATATCCGTGCCCTCAAGAAGTGCAGCGGTCTGACGGGTACAGGTCGCGATACCACTCATTCTCTGAAGATAATTAAGGGCCGTCCGTTCGCCGGAAAGCAGCACGCGGATATCTCCCCGCACCTTCGCCATCTGCATTCCCTCTCTCACCTCGTCCCCATCCCGAACGAAGAATTCCACCTCAGTCTTCGGGTCCAGAAGCGTGAACACCCGCTCAAAAACGGGAAGTCCGCAGATGATTCCCTTCTCCTTCGCAATCAGATCCACCTCTCCGATCTTTGCCTCCGGCATCACACAGTTGGTGCTGACATCCTCGCTTGTGATATCCTCTCTGAGCGCGCTCTCGATCAGCGGATCGACCTGCAGTTTCATTGTAATCGGATCCAACATTTCCTTTTCCTCCACTATTGACTGTCGCACAATAATGTCATATCCCCGTGCCGCACCGTTTTCACTGCCGTATTATAGAATTTTACTCCATGCTCAATGCTTTTGCAATTTCATCCACAGGATATGTATGTGCTTTTCACCTACTCAATTCTTCGTAGGATTGGCTTCATCCGTATAACTATATTCATTCGCATGACCGGGTTCATTCATATTAACCGGTTTCATCTGTACAACACAGCATCTGCACCGCCATGCGCCTCATCGACTCGCGCGGCAATTTCTGCAACGGTATACGACGCATCACCTGGTACGGCAATTATACGGCTTCCGCTCCAGGTTCCGCTGCGAACTTGTCACGATAAGCGATCCTGACGGAAGAGGGTCCTCCCTCCGCTTCAATCTCCTTCCGGATCATGGCTGCGTAACGCCTCTCAACAGACAACGGATCCCGGTATTCCGCAAGGGATACATCCGGCATACTGTCACGGATTCCCTCGTAGTCATTCATCATGTCCCGCGCAGCCCGCTTTGCAAAGACAAGGGACTCCAGAAGAGAATTGGATGCCAGCCTGTTTTTTCCGTGAACTCCGTTGCAGGCACATTCTCCGACCGCATAGAGATGCGGCATACTCGTCCCGGATTCATGGTTCACCTTTACCCCGCCCATGAAATAATGCTGTGCCGGAACCACCGGTATGCATTCCTTCGTCACGTCATAGCCGTTCTCCGCGCAATGCTGAACAATATTCGGAAAATGACGGAGGAGTTCTTCATGGGGAATCGTCCTGAGATCCTCCCAGACAAACTTCGTCCCGTCTTTTTTCATCTGCTTCAGAATCTCCTGTGTCAGAAGATCCCGCGGAAGAAGCTCATTCGTAAAGCGCTGCATATTCTTCCCATAGAGCTTCGCTCCCTCGCCGCGGACAGATTCAGAAATCAGGAAGCTCCGGTCCTCCTCGTGTCCCGAGTAAAAGGTTGTCGGATGCACCTGGATATAGTTCACATGCTCCGTCTCAATGCCATGCTTCAGCGCAATTGCAACCGCATCGCCCGTCAGCTGACGGAAATTCGTCGAATGACTGTAGAGCCCGCCGATACCGCCCGTCGCAAAGATTGTGTAATCTGCCTCAATGATCCCCAGTTTTCCGTCCGGATAGCGAACGACCGCGCCCCGGCATCTGCCCGCCGCGTCTTCCTTCTGATGCCCTGATGCACCATGGGGATCGTCGTCTGTTACAATATCCACCATGGTTGTATACTCCATCATCGTCACATTCGGCAGGCGGCGCACTGCCTCCATGAGATGGCTCGTAATTTCCTTTCCCGTGATATCCTCATGGAACAGGATACGCTTCCGGCTGTGAGCGCCCTCTCTCGTGAACGCCAGAGCTCCATTCTCATCCCTGGCGAAACGGACTCCGTATCCGATCAGATCACGAATCACATCCTGAGATGAACGGATCATGATATCCACTGATACCGGATCGTTCTCGTTATGTCCCGCCCGCATCGTATCCTCAAAATACGACTGATAATCTGCCTCATCGCGTAGCATGCAGATTCCGCCCTGCGCCAGATAGGAATCGCTGCTTTCAAAATCCGCCTTTGTTATGAGCATTACCTTCCGGTTCTCCGGAACCTGCAGTGCAAAATACAGGGCTGCGCAGCCACTGCCGACGATCAGTATGTCTGTCTTCTTCATAGTCTCTTCTTTCTGCGGCAGTCAGCCGCGATTCTCTGTCAAACTATTCGCAGAGGAGTATAGCACTTGATTTTACACATGACAAGTCATATATTTACATATGTCTTGACACATTTTCAGATCGTGTTATACTTGCGGGCAGGAAACTTCCCTGACTTGTAACTTCAGAAAACTATAAAGCTTAAAGCTTCAAGAAGGACTGTGGCGAGCAAGCTCCCCGTGGGCAAAGAACATTGCGACTGGACTTATACAGTACACCTCGTACGATAAGTCGTGACACATACTGTATAAGCTACGGATTGCTCCGTGCTTCGCACTCCCGCAATCCTACAGGTATTCGGATTTCGCGCGTTCGCGCTTCATCCTCATACCTGTTGCCTTCGAAATCGCATACAGTCTCTTACACACGCTTCGCGCGTGACGATCCTGTCTGCGTTTTCAAAGAGCTTATACAGTATATTAATGAGAAAGGATAGTTATCATGACAACGAGAGAAATGCAGGACAGGATTATAGAATTGAAGCGCGAAAAGGATGTCTGTATTCTGGCACACGCGTACCAGAGTCATGATATCTGGGAGGTAGCAGATTTCATCGGCGACTCCTATGGTCTGAGTGTGCAGGCAGCAAAAGCGCCGCAAAGCACTCTTCTGATGTGCGGAGTCCGTTTTATGGCAGAGACCTGTAAGATACTTTCTCCGGACAAAAAAGTCCTGCTGGCGAATCCGATGGCCGGCTGCCCCATGGCGATGCAGATGAACCGCGACCAGGCTCTCCAGCTGAAAGCTGCGAATCCCGGACTTCCTCTCGTAGCCTATATAAACACCACAGCCAGTTTGAAAACAGTCTGTGATGTCGTCGTCACCTCGTCATCCGCTGTGAAGATCATTGGGCGCATGCCTGAAAAGGAAATGCTTTTCATTCCGGACTGCAACCTGGGCGGATGGATTGCCGAACAGCTCCCGGACAAAAAACTGCATATGATTCAGGGCGGCTGCCCGACTCACATGCGAATGACCAGACAGGATGTGCTGGCCGCCCGCGCCGCACACCCGAAGGCTCTGCTTCTGGTTCATCCTGAATGCCGGAAGGAGGTCGTGGATCTCGCCGACTACGTCGGCAGCACTACCGGCATCATGAAATATGCCGAATCCTCCGATGCCAATGAATTCATCATCGGTACAGAGAGCAGCATAGTCTCGCACCTGCAGTTTTCCTGTCCCGAAAAGCGTTTCTATCTGCTCTCAAAGCAATGTGTCTGCCACAACATGAAGATGACCACTCTTCCGGATGTGCTCCATGCCGTCGAAGGAATCGGCGGTGACGAAATTACTCTCACTGCTCAGACCATCCGCAATGCACGGAAATGCATCGATCACATGATCGAGCTGGGCGGCTGAAGAAGCGTGAAAACTTCATGCTCGATCCGGGCGGCTCAATCCGCCCGGACACATTATCTCCATACCAGTCCATCTGCCCGGCAAATTATCTCCGTTCCGGTCCATCCGCCCGGCCGGAATTTCTCCATACCAGTCCATCCGCCCGGCCGGATTACCTCCACACCAGCCCTCTGCAGCGACTGATTGCCTCCGCCAGTTCTTCCTTCCTGGGCTTCGCCATGTCTCCGGAAACCTGACCGTGTTCTCCATACATCCCGAAGCCTTCTTTCCGGAAGGTTTCTTCCCAGTCATTTACAAGCGAACGCACATTCACATGTCCGTTCATCTCTCCTTTTGCCATCAGCAAAAATGTCCGGGCAAGGCACTCGCTCTGTTCCCGGTCCGCCAGCTGCTCCACCAGCCTCAGGTCCGTCTCCCCACGTCCGATCACAAACCCTTCCGTCCCGAGATTTTTATGTTTTACACGACCTCTCTGTTCTTGAAAATCACTGCCCGGACGCGGAAAACGTCTGCTCTGATCCGGACGATAAGCGGCGCCAGATCCACGATCCTTTTCTTCACGAGAAGAACCGGAGAAGCATGGAACAATTCTCCGCACCTTTTCTGTCACGTCCTTCGGCTCGTAGCGGTCCATCTGAATGATCGTGTCTGCACGACTGAAAAACGCGCCGGAGCTGCCCGCTACCAGAACCGTGCTGATGCCGGCATTCTCATACAGCGCACGCATCCTGTCAGAGAACGGTGTGATCGGCTCCTCGTCTGCTGAAACAATTTTCTGCATCAAAGCATCCCGCACCATAAAATTCGTCGCACAGGTATCCTCATCCATCAGCAGCGTTCTCGATCCGCACTCCATAGCCTCTACAACGGAAGCCGCCTGAGAAGTGCTTCCGCTGGCATTCTCGGTAAAAAATGCAGTCGTGTCCTTTTCATTCGGCAGCCGGTTAATAAACAGCGAGATGTCATCGCCGTTCACACAGCGCCCGTCCTCCGCCCGGATCTTAACCGCTGTTTCATCCGTCACAACATATTCCCGGCCGTCTCCCGCGATATGATTGTAAACGCCCCGCTCCAAGGCTTTTAACAGCGTGGATTTTCCGTGGTAGCCCCCGCCAATGATAAGTGTGATCCCTCTCTTTACTGCCATACCGCTGATTGTTCCATGATGGGGAAGATTCAGAGTGATCCTGTCCTCCTCCGGAGAACGAAAGGGAAGTGCATCCTTCAGCGGTTTCTGCGAGATTCCGCTCTCTCTGGGAAGAACGGCACCGTCTGCGACAAAGGCACACAGTGACAGCCTGTCAAGCTCGCTTCTGAGAAAAGCCTGATCTTCCGCAAGATTTATTACATCTCTGATTATCTTCTCCTGCCATGCGTCCGCAACGGCAGTATCCCGGACAATATCCGGAAGAAAGTGAAAAAGCATCTTCTCAAGCTCACCTGCCAGCACTGTCCGCCCGGCGGCCGGAAATCCCGCATAAAAACGGAGCGTCACATCGCCATCTCCGCCAAGCTGGCATGCGCTTCTGTCCAGAATCTCCTGGCCAGGCCGGCTGGCACTCATGTTTCCGCTTTTTCCCGATCCGCCGGCCTTTCCCGACACCTCGCGCAGCCTGGAACTGAAGCGCCGCAGAATCATATCCTGAAGAGCGACCCTCGTCTCATATCTGCTGCAGAATGCCGCCGGCCACTGCGCATCCCGCGCCTTCACCGTAACAGCCAGTTCAGACGGACTGGCAAAAGGATCTCCCTGCACATGGACGATATGCAGCACATAATTGCCGAAATCGTAGCTCCCTCTCAGTGACTTATACGCCGGATATCCCCGGTGATCAATGCTCCGCAATGCGCGAAGCAGTTCGTTTTTCGTTTGCATTATACAAATATTCCTTTCCTGTGCGTCCGTACAGACCGCGCTCATTATCCACGTTTCTCAGGATCCTGCTCTTACCACGCTCCGCCGCCTCCGCCTCCGGATCCTCCTCCGGAAAAGCCGCCTCCGCTGAAACCGCCGCCGGAGAAGCCACCCGAACCACCACCGCTCTCGGAAGGAGGGGCTGCGCTCAGCGCTGTCGATGATGCCTGCATCACATGACCGAAATCCTCCCGGAACGTTGTAAAAACGAAAGGACGATATCCGTAATACCACGTCGGCTCCGGAACCGGAATATTGTATTTCTCAAACTGCGAGATCCACTTATTCTCCAGGCCGAATACATATGCGTAAGCCAGCGTGAAATAAAAATACGACGGATTTTCCCGACTCAGCATCTTCAGCTGCTCAAGCTCCGCTTTCTCAATGAAATTCCGGTAGCCGAGCACGTCGCCATAGTACTTCAGGTTTTCCTCTGTCCGGTACACCGCGCGGTCCGCCGCAAGAAAGCTCAGAAATCCTGCACACAGCATAATTAGTGCGGCAGGTATCGAATACAGCCGGCAGGTAAAGAGGAAAAGGCCGGCCAGAAACGCTGTACTGACAGCCATCACCGCCACGCTCTTCTTCCGGTGCTCCTGGTATTTTCCCTTCTGGTACACAATAATCATACCGAATACCATGACAGCCACGGCGATCATGCCGAACCATACGGCGCTGCCCATGTCATCCATATAGACCACATAGGCCGTGTAAACAGCCGGGCAGAGCGTCATCTCGACGAATGCGAGAAGATACATCAGTCCTCTCAAGTTCCTGCCGCGGATCTGCCTTTCAGCACTTTCTTTGTGCATTTCGCCGACCCTGTCCAGCGTCCTGTTGAACTTGTATTCCAGATCACTGACAGAGGAAACCGTCCCGATTTCTCTCTTGCCCGGGAACATTCCCTCGAGAAACGCCCTCTCGTCTTTTTTCAATGCCGTGAAATCATTATTCTGAAGCCTGAAGCGGACCTTACCTTTTTTCGGCTCCTCGATCGTGAAATAGCCTTGGTCAGCCAGATACGGAATCAGAGCCACCTTATGTTCCGTTGTGCCGTTCCATATTTCTTCGACATCCAGTGGATTCATACCCTTCGGCGGATAAAAATTCACAACCGGCACCGCGCGCCGTCCGCTGCGCTTCCAGTTCCGCAGAACAGCAATCAGTGGAATCAGCAGCAGAATCACGATCGCGGTCCACGCCGCCGTTCTGTGCGAATAAAACACAAAATATCCCTCCGGGAGCTCACAGCGGATCGTAATTCCCTCGTAGGGATACAGTGCCGTATTATAGGAACCGCTGATCACAAGCCCGTTGACAGACGAGGTCAGCTGATCCGGATTATATCCTGCATTTCCGGAGGTTCCGACAGAATAGCCGATTTTTCCGGCATCAAAAGAAGACGGCATCGTGATCTTCCAGGAGACCGATTCGATCGGGCATGCCCATCCCGTACCGACAATATTGTAGTACAGCTCATCGGCATCCTCCAGCGGGTCCGGACTCGTGATGCTGTAGGTATAGCTCATCACATAGGTGTGCTCTCCCGTGTAGGTCTCATCGGACGAACCGATATAATATGCGCCGTTCTCTTTGCTGACGTCGGTATTCGCGTCCGGACTTGTCACCTGAAAATCCGAAACGCGCGCAATCACATAACAGTTCGTTCCATCCGCATAATACCGGTAATGGTTTTCCGGAATCTCCCTCACCGGGCCGTGATGCGGCTGTATAAAATCATAGACACAAGTCTCTGTGACGTCAAAAACGTTGTCCTCCCGCACCGTGATATCCACAAACAGAGATTTGATATAATATTCCGTCTCCTGCGCAATGATATCTTCCGACGCATCGGCAGACGCCCCGGACGTCTCCGCGGCATGATCCGATGATGCGGAGGTACCTGCCGATGTTCCCTCCTCTGCATGAACCGGAACCGCCGGGACAAACAGCAAAGCCAAGACCGCCAGCACCACAGCCCAGATATGTGCCCATTTTCTGATTGCAGGCAGTATACGCATAAATCTGACCCTCCCGTCATCTCATCTGACTGTCAAATATCCATCGGACTGTCATGCAGCCGGACAAAACAGCCGAACCGCTATCCCGGCAAACCTGACATGCCACAGTAAGCAGGTTTCCGCACTGTCGCGATGCCACAGTAAGCAGGCTGCCGCACTGTCGCGATGCCACAGTAAACAGGCTGCCGCACTGTCGCAATGCCATATCAATCAGCGCCTCAGAAAGAAACCTTCACATTCTCACGCTCCGCGGTATCTCCTACCTCGTACATAGAAGCCTTCCGGAAACCGAACATTCCCGCTACAAGGTTGGACGGGAACATCATCGTCTTATCATTATAAAGCTTTACACATCCGTTATAATACTTGCGGGCGTTGGCGATATCCTCCTCCACCTGCCGGAGCTGCTGCTGCAGCTCCATAAAATTCGCATTGGCCTTAAGATCCGGATAATTCTCCGCAATAGCGAAAATACCGCGCAGACTCTGGCCCAATGCTTCATTGCTTCGAATGACATCTGCCGCATCCTTCGCCCGAGCGGCTGTGTTTCTGGCCTGGATCACCTTTTCCAGCGTTGCCTTCTCATGCGCCGCATAGCCCTTGACCGTCTCAACGAGATTTGGAATCAGGTCATATCTCTTCTTCAGATATACATCCATGGTGGAAAACGCTTCCTCCACCTGGTTTCTGCTCTTTACCAGCCCGTTATACGTGCCAATCAGAAAGATCACGATAATTAATACAATCAATACAAGCACACCAATGACAATCCAGGCAATCATGCAATTCCCTCCCGTATTTTATTTTCACATCTGTCCTGTAGTTTTCTGCCGTCTTTCATTATATACGCTTACCTTCTGATTATAATGGAAAGCGGCAGAAAAAGGCAACCTGAAATAGCCCAATATCCTTTTCCCTGATAAGTCCAATATCATTCCCCCCTGACATTCGGGCCAATTCAGAGACAGAGGACTCTTCCTCAGTCCGGAAAACCTTTCTATACCCCCGGAGTCTTCCGGTTCACAAACCAGAATCCGTTCTCCTCGTAATACAATTCAACTCTCTGTCCGAGAATCCGGCAGACATACCGGATCCCCGCGCCTCCCGCCTTGAGACTGGCACACCGGTCCACACGGAGAATACTGTCAATATCGTATCTGTGACCGTCCTCCCATATGATGCGGAGCGGTTTCATTCTCCCGTCAGAGGAAAAATCCGCGATAACCTCAACGTATGCTTTGTATGGGCTGACGTCGGACGTTTCCTGCACATTTTCCGCAAGCGGCACGTCACAGCGTGCCTCCGGACGGTCCGAACGCCCCGAATCATGATGATAATCATAAACACCCACTCTGATCACCTGCCTTCCGCGACAAGAACGGCCTCATATCCGGTCCGGTTCCCGTTCTCAAAATACGAATGCGGATGAATCATGTGGTCCTCTGCAGTCGCATCCAGTGAAGACAAATACCGGTCCTCGTGCATGATTCCCCGCTGCACCGCGGCATATCCATAGCGGCTGCGGATATCGGAGACCATGCGGTCCGCCCGCATCTGCCGTTCACGGGATTTCTCGTTCACAAACAGAGAAAGCTGCCGCGGCCCGTTCTCCGGTTTCAGATCACCGACGCTGATTCCGATACTCCGGATCGGCTTCTCCCAGCGGTACAGGCGCTGGAAAATCAAAAAAGCCTCCTCCTCTATCTCCCCGGAGATATTGGTGGGCACCGCCAGCTTTTTCTGCTGATGGTATCCCCATAGATCCTTATCCCGAACGTAAACGGAAACCACCTGTCCCTCAAAATGATTCTTCCGGAGCCGCTCCGATACGCTCTCTGATAACAGATACAGTACCAGCCGGACATCTTCATTATTCACGAGATCACGGGGCGTGGTTGTGCTGTTCCCGACGCTCTTGACCGGTGCCTCGATCCCGACATTGTTCACCGGCGTCTGATCCTGCCCCCGGGCAAATACGGAAAGCATTGCGCCGATCTTTCCAAACCAGTTCTGAAGATAATGCGGATCTGCTTCTGCAAGCTGTCCGATCGTGCGTATGCCATACTTTGCAAGCTTCTGACCGGTCCTTCTCCCGACATACAGGAGATCCGACACCGGGAGAGGATCGATCAGCTTCCTGTAATTATCACGGTCAAAAACCGTAATGGCATCCGGCTTCTTGTAGTCGCTGCCGAGCTTCGCGTAAATCTTGTTCCAGGAGACGCCGATGCTGACCGTGATGCCAAGTTCCCTGCGAATCCTTCTGCTTATCTCCTGAGCAATCCGGTATCCGTTTTCAATCGTCCTCGTGTGATCTCCCAAAATCGCACAGCTCTCTGTCAGATCGATCCAGCATTCATCCAGTCCAAAACTCTCCACCTTGTCGGAGTATTCCTGATAAATAGCTCTCGCCATCCGGGAAAAACGGAGATAGAGATACATTCTCGGCGGAACAAAGACAAGATTCGGGCAGCACTGCCTCGCCTGCCAGAGCGCCATGCCGGTCTTCACTCCCTGCCGCTTCGCGATGTAGTTTGCGGTAAGGACAATGCCGTGCCGCTCCTCCGGATCCCCTCCGACGGCCAGCGGCTTTCCGGCAAGCTCCGGATGATACAGCATCTCCACTGATGCGTAAAAACAATTGCAGTCCACATGCAGAATAATCCGATCTGACACCTTTTCTCACTCCCCCCCTGTCTTTTCCCGGTCCTGTTACCGGAAAAAAAAACCACCGATCCGTATAATAGCATCGCTTTTTCTCTGTACATCCAATATAACGGCATACCTGTTGCCCTGCACAGCCAATATAGCACTATTTTGAGCGGAAATAAATGGTCGTTTCGGCCCGTTTTTCTTTTGTGGATAGATTTTTGCTTGCTATTTGTGAGGAATGGTGATACTATGCAGACATAAGAAACAGACTGTCTGTCGGCAGTCTCCGCGATAAACTGACAGATTTCAGAACCGGGAAAGCAAAAGAAAGAGGTGTAACATGGAGAATATCGGCGCAATCATTACTTCCTACCGGAAGAAAGCGCACATGTCACAGATTGAACTTGCGGACAGACTTCAGGAAGACGGCATCGATGTAAGCTCCAAAAGTGTTTCCGCCTGGGAAACCGGAAGGAATGAGATCTCCGCGCGGATTTTCCTGCATGTGTGCCGGATCCTGAAGATTCCGGACTGTCTCGAGGAATACTTCGGCAGCAACCCGAATAACCCGCTGACCATGCTGAACGACGAGGGAAAGCAGAAGGCGCTCTCCTACATTGATCTTCTGACTCATCCGGTCAGCTACGCCAGGAAATCAAATGTAATACCGTACCCGTCGGCTCCTTCCGACAGCCTTTCCATGATCCGGCTGCGCCTCTACGATGCAAGGGTGTCCGCCGGTCGCGGAGATTTTCTCGATTCCGATTATTACACGACCATCGAGGTACCCGCCACGGAAGCGGGGGATGCCGACTTTGCCGTTACGATCCACGGGGATAGTATGGAACCGGTTTTCCACGATCACGACATGGTTTACGTGCACCGGCAGGAAACGCTGACGGATGGAGAAATCGGGATCTTCTCGCTGAACGACAATGCCTATATCAAGAAGCTGAAGAACGACGATGAGGGGACCTTCCTGATTTCCCTGAACCAGAAGTACGAGCCGATTCCGGTTCATCTTGACCGTGATTCCTTCCGCATCTTCGGAAGGGTCTGCCGTGCCATCCGGTAACATGACACACCGAAAGGGGAAAAGCCGGGTCCGTTTCAGCATTCATCCGCATGCATGTGCCGCTTCACATGCTATGGATGCGGCACTCTGCCAAAAGGATAAATCCGTCAGAATTTCAAGAATGAGGTGTTGCATTATGCTCAAAAAACCGAACAACCTGTTGGAAGTCCGAAAATCCACCGGTCTTTCCCGAACCAGGGCCGCTGAGGATCTCCAGCTTGACCCCAAAACGCTCTACCGGTATGAAAACGGAACACAATGCCCGAATGTCTATACCGCTATGCGTCTCTCGGACTATTATCAGCGGAGTGTAAAGGAGTTGTTTCCTATGGAATAGGGCCCGGACATGGAATAGAGCCCGGACAGCCTGTGCACCGCTGGAACCGGGGCACAGCAGCTGCCCGACAAAGCACTCTCAAAGAACGATTTCTACAGCTCATTCAGCAGCTGCGGAATGTTTTTCTTACCGAAGAGAATCTTCTCTCCACCATTTATGACAAGGCAGGGGACGCTCATCACATTATATTTTTGCTTTAACTCTCCGAAGTGATTGAGATCATACACTTCGGCACTGACAAGCGGGTTAAGCGACGCGATCCGCTGCGCAGCAGTTACCAGTTCCGGGCACATGGTGCAGGAGAGAGACACCAGGATCTGCATGTGTATGTCACGTTTTATCCCGGCGATCTTTTCCCGAAGCTCCGGATCGATTGCCTGTCCCGGCCCGGATGCATTGTAGAGCCCGAGAACAAAAGAGGTGAACTCATGTCCGCCCGGCACGCCATGGAATGCAAGACCGGTCGGGGAATGATCCTCCTGCAGAATCCGGACAAACGGGGTGTCTTCTGATTTTTCATCCGATACGATCACCGACAGCTTATCCGTCTGACCTGCAAGCTCGTCCATATAGGATTTCACCTCTTCAGAAACCGGACGATTGTCTGAATGGAGCTCCAGAATCAGTGGTTTCTCCATTTTGGCAAAGACACTTGAAAGCTGCTGTCTGATCTCATCGGATAAAAGTCCAGTCTGCCTTGAAACCCCGCTGCCTTTCCCGGAATCTGTGCCGGAATCGACAACCTTATGCACGGAGGCTCTTGCCGCCGGGCGTTCTGCCTTTCTTCCGGTTTTCTGCTGCATGACTGAGATATACTTCTCAAGCTCGGTTGCTGCCAGAGCACCATCTCCGGTAGCCGTCACAACCTGCCGCAGGGGTTTGATGCAGACATCTCCCGCCGCATACAGACCTTCTACACTCGTTTTCTGGTTTCTGTCAGTTATGACATATCCCTGTTCATTGAGTTCGGCAAAATTCCGGATTAATTCTGTGGACGGCAGGTATCCGGCAAACACAAACACACCGAAGATATCCCCGTTTTCCGGCGTGTAGACCGTTCTTTTACCGTTTTTTATATTCTTCCAGCTGATGGTTCGCAGAACCGAATCTCCCGTCACGCTTTCCACTTCCGTATTTGTGAGGACGGTGATCTTGTTGTTGCTGCGTGCCGTATCCGCTGCAGATTTTGCGCAGGTAAAATCATCCTCACGGATCAATATTGTTACATGCGAAGCGTATTTAGTCAGGAATACAGATTCTTCTGCGGCAGCAAAGCCGCCTCCAATCACGAAGATCTCCTTCCCGCTGAAGAATTCACCATCGCATGTCGCACAGTATGCGACACCATGTCCCTTGTACTCAGCTTCACCACGGAAGCCGATCATTCTCGGGTGCGCACCCGTGGCCAGAATTACACCAAGACATTCCAGCGTTCCCTTATCCGTCTCCACCTTGCGGATCTCGCTTGAAAAATCGAGAGATGTCACTTCCGCGCTCATGAACTCACATCCAAAGGCCTCCGCCTGTTTTCGCATGCGCTCTGTCAGTTCCCTTCCGCTTACCGGTCCGCTTCCCGGAAAATTAACGACCTCTGACGTTATCGTGATCTGTCCGCCGAAGGTCTCTTTTTCCACTACAAGAACCCGATAGCAGGCACGTGCCAGATAAAGGCCGGCGGTCAGGCCCGCAGGCCCTCCGCCGATTACAACCGCATCATAAAAGTTATTCTTTTCCACAGGCATCCGCCTCCTTTACAATGCTCCAACCAGGTCAAGGGTCGGTTTGAGAGTCTTCGCTCCCGGCTGCCATTTTGCGGGGCATACCTGATCTCCGTGCTCCGCAACAAACTGGCTCGCCTGCAGACGGCGGAGAAGTTCATCCGCATTACGTCCGACATTACCGGCATTTACCTCATAGACAACGATTTTTCCCTCCGGATTGACGATAAAACTGCCACGCTCTGCCATTCCATCCGCTTCAATCAATACATCAAAATCCTTCGCAAGAGCATGCGTCGGATCCGCCAGCATTGGATAGGTGATTTTTCCGATTCGCTCAGAATGATCGTGCCATGCCTTATGTACAAAATGGGTATCGCAGGAAACAGAATAGATTTCGCAGCCAGCCGCCTTAAAATCCGCATATCTGTTTTCAAGGTCCTCAAGTTCCGTCGGGCAGACAAAACCGGCGCCGGTTTTATATAGAAGTCTGTTCATTTTACTTTGAATTTGTTCGCTGATATAATAAAATAAGTTCGCCGATATCCAAAATATTCAATTGATAAATGATATCTGTTATGAAAAGCGAGGTTAAGGAAAGCATGATTTCTACTTTCAATCGGACAAAGCTGAATTCCCTTCTCCAGGATTTTTACCGGCTCACGCCAATCCGTATTACCGTCTTTGATGATCAGTTTACAGAGCTGGCCTCCTACCCGGAGCACATTGCGCCGTTCTGCCAGATCATCCGCACGGATAAAGAAGGATATGAGAACTGTAAAAAATGTGACAGACAAGCCTGCCTGCGCGCCGCGAAGCAGCGATCCCCATACACCTACCGCTGCCATGCGGGCCTCACGGAAAGCATCACACCGCTATATCTCGGAAACATTATCATCGGCTACCTTCTGTTTGGTCATGTGTTTGCTTATCCCTCCCATGAAACGGGATGGAAAATAATCGAAGAACAGTGCAGGAATTACAAGGTGGATAAAGAACTTCTGAAAAAAGAGTGCTTTTCCATGCCGCTTCACTCAGAGGCTTATATTACCTCTGCCTCCCACATTCTCGAGGCAGTTGCAAGTTACCTCTGTCTGGAGCGCATGGCGAGCCTGCGCAAGCAGGAACTTCCCGTACAAATTGACGAATATATTCAGGCTCATTTTCTGGAAGACCTGACGGCTAAGGATATCGCTGAGAAATTTGGAATTGGCAGAACGCAATTATATGAGATTGCAAAACAGAATTATGGTACAGGGATTGCAGAACATATCCGGATCTTAAGAATGGAAAAGGCGAAACAGCTTCTGGAAGACAGAAGTCTTCCTCTGGCTGAAATCGCCTCTCAGTGTGGATATAAGGATTATAACTATTTCATTACTGTGTTCAAACGTACCGCAGGTGTATCACCCAAAAAATATCAATCCATTTTCACATCAAATCGCCTGCAAAATCATTAATTTTTCCACGCTGCTTCCGAGCGCCCTGATGCAGCCCATGTCAGGATTTGTCTCTTGAATGCGGACGCCGGGAAGAGGAGCAGAGATTCCATTCCGGCAAAACCTTCAAAACAAATAACAAAATAGCGGGCTGTTTTCGAAAGATCTTTTGACCTCTTTCGAAAAAAGCCCGCTTTTATTAAAGATTAAATGTCAGCAAAGTACAGGGTAACCGATTCTCCGCATCTTCACCGGATTTTTATTCTTCAAAAAATACTCTCTTTGAAATATCTTCCGGATCCTTGGGCCCCGGAAGTTCCGCAATACCACCGAAAGGCATCTGCGCAACCAGCTTATAGCTGTCCGGCAGATGGAACATCTCGCGCACAGCATCATCAATAACCGGATTGTAATGCTGGATATTAGCTCCTACTCCCAGTTCTCTGAGACCCGCCCATACAGCCAGCTGCAGCATACCATTGGATTGATTTGCCCATACCGGGAAATTGGGCGCATAGAGAGGGAACTGCTCCTGCAAGCCCTTTACCACCGCCTCATCATAAAAGAACAGAACGGTTCCGGCTCCCGCGCGGAATCCATCTATTTTCTCCCTCGGCACCTTTCCTTCAAATACATCATAAATTCTGTCCCAAAGCTTGTCCTGTTTCTCACCCAGCACAAGCACGACTCTCTGGCTGTGCATATTAAACGCATCCGGCACAAGTTCCGTCGTTTCCGCGACAAGTTTTTTTATCTCATCTGCAGATACGGGAAGCTCTTTTTTCAGTGCATAAACGGTTCTTCTTTCCTTCAGTGATTCACGTATACTCATTTTAACCTCTTTTCTCCGTAAAGGATTGACCCGATACGGGCTTTCCATTTTTTCCGTCAGGCTGTTTCCGTTTTCCTTTTGTCTCGTATTTTGCCATAGATTGAACACCATACGGCTTGGCAGGAGCCACGCAAGGAGCGAAGCAACCAACAACAAGATCAAGCTGATCATCCGGAAGACATATGGATTTTGCAGCATCCAGAACATGCTGGGTATGGTCTATTTGTAAAACATCCGGTAACAGTTTGCATCTCTTCGATATATTTCTAGTGTCCCCTGTCAGCTGCATGGTTCTTAGCTGCTTTCTTTCCGGGAATTTCTGTGCGCACGAAAACAAATTCTGTATCCGACGAGCGGTCAGGATCAAAATGGTAGCCGCTCCAGTTAAATGCTTTCATCTGCTCCGGGGCTTCGGCATGGATGCCTGCCATAAATCGAACCATTTCGCCCCTGGCCATTTTAGCATATACGCCCTTCTGGACAATCTTGCCTCCCTCCGGCTCACCGAAAACACAGGTAATAAACCGGTCCTCAGGCTTCAGATATTTTTCCAGGCACCTGGAATATTCCTTCGAAGCCAGATTAATGATGATCCCGCTCTCGTCCCGCACTTCCCGATAAAGACTGTCACCCCAGAAGTCATACAGATTCTTATATTGGTCAAATGATACCTTTGCCTTCATTTCCAAACGGTACGGTACCACACCGTCCAGAGGCTTTATGACACCATAAAAGCCGGACAGGATGCGCAGATGCTCCTGTACATACGCATACTGACCATCTTCGAATACAGCAGGTGCCATATAAGTGTACTGAATCCCGTCATAAGCAAGAATCGCAGGCGTAAGATTCTGCCGCAGATCCATATGATGAAACCGCTCGGAGTTCTGAAGGGCGATCTTATCGTTACAGGTCCAAAGTACCTTCTGCTGCTCATAGGAAAGACCCCTGATCCAGACCATTAGTCTTTCTGTTTTCTCAAGAAACGGCGGAAGCTCTGTACACGTAAAGGAATCCGTGTCCACCCGCATCTGCTTCGCCGGAGAGATGATGATCCTCATGACAATTCGTCCAGCATCTGTGCAGGATTGTCGGCAGCCTTCACCTTACCGAAGGCTTTCACAATGATGCCATTCTCATCGATCAAGTAGGTCGTCCGGACAACACCCATCGAGACCTTGCCGTAGTTCTTCTTCTCTTTCCAGACATCGTACGCCTGGATCACTTCTTTTTCGGGGTCCGAAAGCAGAGTGAACGGCAGGCCGTACTTCTCCTCAAATTTCTTATGCGAAGCAACACTGTCCTTGCTGACGCCGAGAACGACGGCGCCCTTCTCCCGAAACTGCGGATACAGCTCGCCAAACCCGCAGGCCTGCCTGGTACAGCCTGCCGTCATATCTTTCGGGTAAAAATACAGAATTACCTTCTCTCCACGATAGTCCGAAAGGCTGTGCATCTCTCCATTCTGGTCCGGCAGAGTAAAATCCGGTGCTTCTGTTCCAATATTCAACATCTTACATTCCTCCTATTGCATAATAAAGTCAGCTTACTGCTCCTGAAACTGCCTATCTGCCCTGGCCAGCCAGGAATCCACATGAAAGGAAAAATGATCCGGCATTAAAGCGAAATTCCAAGTTATCTGTCGCCTGTTCACCACTATATTTGCCGCTGAAAATCCCTCCGTTCTGATTCTTGTCGGAGGGATTTTCCATTACCCGAGTTCGCAGTCATTGACCGCCTGCGCATCTCGATGGTTACATAAGTAATCCTTTTGATTTCAAATCTGAAAAAATCAACTTATCAACCGGAGAAATTATGTCTTGATCAGAACTGGTCAACCATCGCAGTTCTTCTATTTCTGAAGATGCTTTTAATTCTCCCTTGAATTCTGCCGTGTAACAAGTCATGCGAACAACTACTCCCTCGGCATGTCCATGGGCCTGTGCTTCAAATACTCCGTAGAGTTTTGCTGTTTCAGGCTTGATGTTCACTGACAACTCTTCCTTGATTTCTCTAACCAACGTTTCTATATCCGTCTCGGTGCCCTCACGTTTTCCTCCCGGAATATACCATGTGTCCTTGCCCTTCGACCTTGAGCTTAAAATTTTTCCATCTGACAAATATAGATATGCGATCTTATCAATCATGTGAATTCCCCCATAACAATGTCCATTTCTCATGGATCTTATTGTATCATGAATTTCGCAAAACCTTCACTTGTAAAATCTGTAAAATATCTTCCGTTTCTATATCCATGGAATTCTCCGTACGTAAATGAAGTATACATGTAGCCGTCATCCTTTGTTGCCCGGATCATCTTCCGCACTACATCGCTCAGCTCTTTCTGCGGGAGAAACAATATCGTCGAAACTGCCTCCTCTCTGAACCTCTTTCAGCATATCTGTCAAATTACACTCCACCGTAATTCCGGTAGTTCTGTCATGAATTGAAGCATCCACATGATCGTCTGCCATCTGAGCAGACTAACCAGAGCGCGAACTGGAAGAAGGATGATTCGGAATATCAACAGAAATATGAACCCAATTATGCGAAATACCTTCATATCTGATTATAAGAGACCGAACGGGAAATACCGAACACTTTCGTGTCAGAATTTCTGACATGAAGGTTTTTGTTGACCAATCCGGGACTATGACTCTCGCTTTGTTTCGCCTGATTATAAATCCATGCTGTCAGGATTCAACAGGAAGTCAAAAACACTCATCACCAACACACCTTCTTCATTGTAAAGCGGTGCTATGGCATCTTTTGTGATTATGATTTTCTTGAACCCATCGCCTGTATTGACCAGAGAGCGTTGTTCCTGCTGCATTTTCTTTTCATCATGCATAGCAAATGCCGACTGAATATAGTAACGTTTGGAACCTTTATTGCAGACAAAATCAATCTCTAGTTGCTTTCTTATTTTTTTACCTGTCTGATCTGTTTCATTCATCACAACGACGCCTACATCGACGTTATATCCTCTGACTTTCAGTTCGTTGAAAATGATATTCTCCATCGCGTGTGTTTCTTCGACCTGTCGGAAATTTAATCTGGCATTTCGAAGACCCAGGTCCGTGAAATAATACTTGGATGGTGTATCAATATATTTCTTACCTTTTATATCGTAGCGAATTGCACTGTCAATCAGGAAAGCGTCTTCAAGATAATCGATATAGCGTTTGATCGTCATCTTACTGATAGTCGTATGTTTTACGCTCTTAAAAGTTGCACACAGCTTGCTTGGATTCGTCAGAGAGCCGATGGAAGAGGACAGAAATATAATGATACAAAAATGCGGATTCCGCATTTTTGTCCATCTTATATAAATTGACGTTTTGCACCACCTGCAAACGAAACGCAATTAGTTGATATCCAGATCCGCAGTGACCTGATAGTAATCGCTGGCGTGAGCGGTATAACCCGTCACATTGCTCTTGGAAATCATGTTCATTTGCAGAAAGGAGCAGAAGACAAAGGCGTTGTCATCGAGAATCGCCTGCTGCAGGCGTACGGCCAGCTCACCCCGTTTGGCGGTGTCGAACTCGGTTGACAATTCTTCAATCATAGCACTGACTTCCTTGTTCTCATAGGCGCCAAAGTTGTAGCTCATACCGGGCATGCAGCTGGTGGTAAAGAAATACTGAGGATCACCGGACGGGGCGGTGACCAGAGCGGAGGCATAAATGTCCCAGCTGTTCATATCAGCAAGGAACTCCCGACGGTTGGCAGTACAGTTGATGTCCACATCCATGCCGATCTCCTTCAGGGCAGCCTGAACAGATTCGGCAAGCAGAGGCAGCTCCTGACGGCTGGGATAGGTCAGCCATCGAATGGACAGCTTCACGCCGTCCTTCTCCCGGATGCCGTCGCCGTCGTTGTCCACCCAGCCGGCTTTTTCCAGAACTTCCTTTGCTCCTTCAGGATCGTAGTTTTCTGTAGTAACCTTCTCCCCGCCAAAATTTGAGAAGCCGTTGGGGAATGCGCCATTGGCGGGAACGCCGTGGCCATCCAGCAAGGTCTTCACAAAGCCTTCCTTGTTGATGCCCATGGCAATGGCTTTCCGAACGGCCGCGTCCTGAATGATGGGGCTGGTCATGTTCATGGAGGCAAAAAACGCCCGTGAGGTCTGAATGGAGGAGAACTGATAGTCGTCGTTTTCAAAATTGGGGTAAGCCTCGTATGCCATACCGTAGGCGGCGTCGATGTCTCCAGCCTGTAAAGCGGCGGACAGGGTATCGCCGTCGGACAGAGTGCGAATGGTCAGCTCGTCGATCTTGGGGGTGCCGTTCCAGTAGTTTTCGTTCTTGGTCAGTGTCAGGTGATCGTCCGTGACCATATCCTTCACCACATAGGGACCGGTGCCAATAACGATTCCTTTATCAAAGTCGCTGGCATCCACATCGATGATGCAGCCGTAGGGATCGCCAAGATAGTTCATAAGGGCGGGGTTGGGTTCGCTGGTGATAATGGTCAATACCTGACCGTCCGCCTTGATATCCGTGATCTTTGTGTCGCTGGGAGCGCGATCGTGGTTCGCAAGTAAATGTTCAAGGCACTGCTTCACCGCATTGCCGTCCATTTTCCGTCCGTTGGAGAAGGTAACGTTATCCTGCAAGGTTATGGTCCAGGTGCAGTTACCGTCATTTTCCCATGACTTTGCCAGCCAGGGTTCCAGCTCCATGGTGTCGGTGTAATGCACCAGCGTCTCACCGATACCATAGCGGATGCAGGCCCAGCCGTTGTAGGTGCGATGAGGATCGACGGTTTCCTCCCAGTTTTCAGAGTTGAAGGTGGTGTCGCCGATGGTCATAACTTTCCTGTCTGCGGAGGCTTTCTGCCAGGAAGCATTGCTGCCACTGTCAGCAGCAGGTGCCTGCGCCGGAGCGCTACTGCCGCAGCCAGTCAGCAGAGAAACGACAAGACAGGCAGCCATAATCAGGGAAAACGGCTTTTTCATTTTATAGTTCCTTTCTTCAAGTGCAATATATGGAAGCCAGTCAACCGGACCGGTACCAATGGATGATATTACAGAACACTGTCGATCAAACGTTGCGTGTAAGCATTCCTGGGATGTTGAATGACCTCGTTGGGGGTACCCTCCTCCACAATGCCGCCGTGATACATCACCAGCACCCGGTCACAGAACTGCTGCACAAGAGAGATGTCGTGGCAGATGAACAGGATGGACAGGCTGTTTCCCTGTTGGGAACGAAGCTCATTCAGCAGTTCCAATATTTCCTTCTGAACAGTCACATCCAGCGCGGAGGTGGCTTCATCACAGATGAGAATCCCCGGCTTCACAGCAAGAGCTCGGGCGATGGCCGCTCTCTGGCATTGTCCTCCGCTGACCTGATGGGGATAGCGATCCGCAAAGTCAGCAGAAAGCCCGCACTTCCCCAGAAGCCGCTCCACTTCCTTGCGTGTTTCCTTACGGGACATTCCGATATTCCGCAGACTCTCCCCAATGCCGTCGCCCAGAGTCCGGCGAGGGTCAAAGGAATCTGTGGGAGTCTGGAACACCATCTGCATTTTCCGGTAGACCTTACGAAGTTCCTTGCCTTTCAGATGGGTAATCTCCGCACCCTCCAGCAGAATCCTCCCTTCTGTGACATCCAGCAGCCTGGTGATCAAATTCACTGCAGTCGTCTTGCCGCTTCCGCTTTCACCGATAATACCTAAGCACTCACCAGGACGGAGGTCAAAGCAAATGCCGCTGACCGCGGTGAAATTCTCCTGCCCGCTGCGGGAAAAGATCTTTGTGAGATTTTCAACTTTTAAAATCGGTTCCATCTCATTTCCTCCGTAGTCTCGGCACTGCGGAAAGAAGCTGTCGGGTATATTCTGCCTGTGGGCTCCCAAGTACCTGACGGGTGTCGCCATACTCTACGGCTTCCCCGTTCTTCATCACCAGTATCTTATCTGCCATGGCCCTGATAACCCCTATGTTGTGGGTCACCAAAATCATGGCCGTACCGTAAGTCTTTCGCACCAGCAGTATCTCGTCCAATACCTGTTTTTGCACCGACACATCCAGCGCGGAAGTCGGCTCGTCCGCGAACAATATGCCGGGATTTAAGAGCATTGCCGCCGCAATACCCACCCGCTGCTGCATTCCGCCGGACAGCTCAAAGGGGAAGCTCTCCAGCACCCGTTCTACGTCTTCAAATCCCAGCTTTCCCATCAGCTCTATGGCGCGCTGGTGGAATTCTTGTTTTGAAATCATTCCATGCTCGGTCATCGTCTCGTAAAGCTGTGCGCCGATGGTGCGGATGGGACAGAAGGAGCTGCCCGCGCTCTGGAAGATCATGCCCAATTCCGGTCCGTTGAGTTTGCGAAGTTCTTTAGCGGGCAGATCAGGAAGATTTTTTCCCTTGTACCAGATGTCGCCCCGGGTCACCATTCCGTCATCGCCCAGCAGACCCATGGCAGCTTTAATCAGGGTGGATTTTCCACAGCCGCTTTCGCCTGCTATGCCAAGGATTTCACCGGGCTCCAGGGTGAAGCTCACATCCTTTACAGCCAGAAAGCCATTATAGGAGATACCTACATGGTCATATCGCAACAATTCTGCCATACCGTTACCTCCCCTTGGGATCTGCGTAGTCCCGGATTGTGTCGCCCAGCAGGTTGAAAATCATAACAGAAAGGAAGATCGCGATACCGGGAGAAAAGGTAATCCAGGGAGAGGTGGTCATCAGGCCCCGGGTGTCGCTCATCATGCTTCCCCACTCCGCAATGGGCGGTTTCGCACCCAGCCCTAAGAAACTCAGTGCCGCCAGCTCGATCATCATGGTGCCAATATCCAGCACGGACGTCACCAGAATCGGACCGATGATGTTGGGAAGGATGTGCTTGAAAATGATCTTGCCCGTGCTGCTGCCGGAGAGCTTTGCCGCCTTCATCCAGACTGTTTCCTTCCGGGCAAGGGTCTGGCTCCGGGCGATCCGGGCATATTTGGGCCAGGAAATCACCGCCAGAGCGATAATGGCATTTTGTAATCCACCTCCCAGCACACCCGCTACCGCCAGTGCGAACACCAGTCCGGGGAAAGCAAGAAACAGATCGGAAATCCGCATAAGCACAGTATCCAATGCTTTGCCGTACCAGCCGCAGACCACGCCCACAGCGGTTCCTAAAGCGGTGATGATCGCAACCAGCAAAAGGGTGGAAAAAATACTGGTTCGGCTGCCCACTATAACCCGGGACAGCATATCCCGTCCGTAGCGGTCCGTGCCCAGAAGATGCTCCGCACAGGGCGGCTGTTTGGCGATGCTCAAATTCTGCAAATAAGGGTCATAGGGAGCGAGATACTCCGAGAAAAGGGAGCAGACAATTAACAGCGCAGCGAGTGTGCCGAAGACGATAAGACGTATTTTTACGCTGCCTTTTTTGATTTTCTGCTTCCGTATGGTAACTTCACGCATCCGCACGCACCCCCAGTCGGATTCTCGGATCAAGGGCATGGTAAAGCAGGTCTGTGATCAGATTGACCAATACGTAGATGATTGCCATCCAGACCACATAAGCCTGAATCATGGGATAGTCACGCATGGTGATGGCATCCACCGCCAGCTTCCCCACGCCATCCCACATAAAAATACTCTCAATAATCGCCGTACCGCCCAGAAGACTTCCGATGGACAGAGCCAGCAGCGTGATGATGGTGAGCATGGAGGATTTCAGCACGCTTTTCCAGAGGATAACGGAACTGCGGACACCTCTCGCCTTTGCGCCGATGACGTAATCCTTGTTCAGTTCCTCCAGCACCGCAGCCCGCACCTGCCGCATGTACTTGGCAGACATGGCAATGGCAAGAGTCAGGGTAGGCAGCATGGCGCTCTGGATACTCAGTCCCTTGGAAATAACGGGAAATATTCTCAGTTTGATGGAGAAAATCTGCATGAGAAGCAGCGCCACGAAGAAGTTGGGAAGGGAATTTCCCACGAAGCTGAAAAAACGCAGAACGTAGTCTGTCAGCTTATCATGGCGCACCGCCGTCAGAACCCCCAGCGGAATGGAAATGACCACCGTCATGGCTATAGACAGCGCAGTAAGGAGCAGCGTCGCCGGGAGCTTTGAAATAAACGTCTGAAATACATCCTTCCCGGATATATAGCTCACGCCCATATCGCCCCGCATCATACCGCCCACCCAGGCAAGGTACTGGACGAGAAAGGGCTTATCCAGACCAAGCTCCGCCCGCTTCGCGTCAATGATCTCCTGTGACACCGCACCCTTGTCGCCATAGAGCTCGGTAATAGCATCGCTGCCGGCCGCGCGCATCATAGCAAAAGACAGAAAAGTGATGCCAATTAGGACAGGTATCAATTGTAAGAATCTGCGTAAAACGTATTTCTTCAAATTGCAGCCCCCACTTTACAGCCCTCCACCAGGAACATAGGTGTGGAGGCATTGTTGATCCGTTCTTCTCTCGTCCAGACCTGCTTCCAGATTTCCGTATCGGCATTTGCCTGCATTCCCATCCCCCGAAGCACATCCAGATCCCACGCAGGGCGATGAATCCTGGAAAGCGGGGTCTGACGGGCGATGGCTTCCATGGCATCCACATCCGTTCCGGCAGTTTCGTCCCGGACATCTGAATCCTGAAGGTTCTTCCTGTCCAGTGCGTGTGCTGCCTGGTCATTCTCGTCCCAGAGGTAGCGGTACCAGTTAGCGTCAAAATTCAGGAGCAGCCCGCCGGGTTTCAGCACCCGCATCCAATGGGCATAGGCTTTCTCCGGGTTTGGCAGATTCCATGTGACGTTCCGGGTCACCAGCACATCAAAGGAAGCCGCCCGGAAGGACAGTTCCTCGGCATTCATCTGCCGGAAATCGATCTTCTCCGCCAGCGCCCCTGCGTTGCGCTTCGCTTCCTCCAGCATGGAGGCGGTATAGTCCACCGCTGTCACCTGATAGCCCAGCTCCGCCAGAATAATGGCGAAGAAACCCGGGCCGGTGCCTACATCCAGCACGCGGATCCGCTTCGGGTTGGTATTGGGAAACCGGGCGGCAATGCGCAGGGAGATCAGCTCTCGCCATACCGTTTTCTGGCTGGTTGCCAGCTCCTCCTGATTGACCCCGGAGTAACCGGGAGTCCTGTTTGTCCAGTAGTGGATATTTTCTTCTTCATAGGTTGCAAACTGTTTCATGGCAAAAGTGCCTCCGATTTCTTATTTCTGAGCTGCAATCCCAAACATGGGGGCGGCAGTCAGATCCAGTTCTCCCAACAGACGCTGACCAACCTGTGTGTCCGTCTGACATTTCACAAAGCCTGTTCTTGTCAAAAGCTGCGCATCCCACGCCGGTCGGGATTTCCCAATGTCCATCGAAAGCGTAATGTCGTCATTTTCCTTCTGTAAGACATCCGTCATGCCCACATGTCCGTACGGGCTGTCCGGGGCAACCTTTCGGTTCTGGATGCTGTGGCTGCGCACATGAGAAGCGTAGTCCGCATCAAAATTCAAAAGCACCCCGTCGGGTTTCAACACTCTAAACCACTCGGCATAGGCGCTGTCCGGATCAGGAAGCGTCCATGTAAGATTCCGGCTGATGACCACATCAAAAGAATCATTGGGATAATCCAAATTCTGAGCGTCCATTTCCCGGAAAGTGATATCGAGATTCCGCTGTTTTGCCAGAATCCGGGCTTCCTCCAGCATGGCAGGGGTAAGATCAATTCCCTCCACACGATGCCCCTGCTCCGCCAGAAGCACGGCGAAAAAACCAACGCCGGTGCCCACGTCCAGAATGTCCAGCTTTCTCCGCTCCGGCAGGAACCGTTCGATCTCATGGAGCCACCTTTGCCCCATTTCATTTCCCAGCTCGTTCTTACGCACGGTTCCAAAATCGTGGGAACGCTGTGTCCAGTATTTCTTCACACGTTCTTCCATTTTCACATCCATATTTCCATCCTTCCTCCGACAATTCACCATAAGCAATCATTGGCTTCCCCTTTTCATGCCTGATGAATTAACGGCCGGTATTATTGGTGTAACAAAAATTTTCCTTTTACAGAAGCCCCCTCGGGGGATGAAATTTTTACGACAAAATTGGCCGCACCGGTTTCGTTTCCGGTGCGGCCAGAAATCCTCTGCCTGCTCAGGTAAAACGAGATAAAACACGCTGCGCGAGTTTTATCTCGCTATCGCAACGCTCGCCGCACACGAATACTTCGCATTCGGCTGCGGCTCCCTGTTCGATCGGATAGGGGAGATTTTACCCTCCCCTTCCACACCACCGTACGTACCGTTCGGTATACGGCGGTTCAATAGTTTACACGAACTTTCAGATAGTGGGCTGATA